>JAZDHO010000170.1:0-10993 GCA_043805815.1 Chloroflexota bacterium | reverse complement strand
CGCCCGCCAATGACCAACACAAACTCGCCGCGGGGCCGTTCGAAGTGCTGCCTAGCCTCGCTCAAATTCCCGCGCCAGATCTCCTCGTGGAGTTTGGTCAGCTCGCGGGCGATGGCGGCAGGTCGGTCGCCGAAGATGGCCTGCATATCAGCCAGTGTTGCCAACAGCCGGTGCGGTGCTTCCAGGAACACGAGGGTGTACGGCAAATCGGCGACGCGGCCGAGGGCCGCCCGGCGCTCCGATGCCTTGCGCGGCACGTATCCAAGATACAGGAAGGCGTCCGTGGGCAGCCCCGAGGTCACCAGCGCCGCCACGGGGGAAGCAGGACCGGGCACGGCGCTCACCGGATAGCCGGACTGCAGGGCAGCCCGTACCAACTCGTACCCCGGATCGTTGAGGCCGGGGGTGCCCGCGTCCGAGACCAGGGCCACGTCGCCTGCCGCCAGCTCGTTCAGGATCTGGTCCAGGCGGCTCAGTTTGTTGTGCTCAAAGTAGCTGATCTGCCGAGTGTGGATCTGGTAGTGCGCGAGCAGCTTCTTGGTCACGCGTGTATCTTCGGCTGCAATGAGCCCGACCTGATGCAGGATCCTCAGCGCCCGCGCGGAGATGTCTTCCAGGTTGCCAATGGGGGTCGCGACCAGATACAACGTACCCACACAAGAATTCTATCATCAGCAACCTTCTTCAGCTCGGCCGACCGTCGGACAAAAAAAGGGGATCAGGCACCGATTGGTGCCTGATCCCTGCAGCTGACTCTTCAGGCTTGCGACTACAGCTGGCAAGCCCCCAAGTCCACCTCCACCAGCGTACAACCCGCGTCCTGGGGCTTTGGGGGCGCGCAGCATTGGTGATCAAAGTCGTATTCCGTGCCATTCTGGCAAGCTCCGACAACCACGCTGCTCGACGGCGTAGGAAGCGGAATGCAGACTTGCACATGGAAGGTCGTCAGGTTCTTCCCAAAGCAGGCAATGAGCTGCTCGCCCTCGGGCTGGCCGTACGGATCGCATTGGTAGCCGGGTTCCTGGGCACTGTACGTGGCACCCGCGGGGATGGTGAATTGCGTAACGGAGTATCCCTTGTTGCAGAAGTCCGAGAATTTCCCGATCTCCGGTGCCTGAAGCTGCGGAATCACGCCCGGGGCGCAGACCGGCGCCAATACGGGCCCGGCCGTGGCTTCGAGGGTTGGTTCCGGCGTAGCGGTGACAACGACTGCGGTCGGCGGAATCGCCGTTGGCGTCGGCGCGGGCGCCAGCATGCCTCCGCCGAGTGCGATCGCCGCGCCCCCGACCAGCACAAGCAACAATAACACGACACCGCCGATCACGAGGCCGCGGCGGCCGCCGCCACCCGCTGCGGGGGCCTTGCCTCCGGCCGCCGAGGGGGTCTTGCCGACCTGGGTGGCGGGTTTCTTGGGGAAGGCCGCTGCGCTCAAAGCCTGCGCAAGCTCCGTAGCTGTTTGATAGCGCAGCGACGGGTCCTTCGCCATGGCGGTCTTGATGATCGTATCGGCCTGATCCGGCAGCCCGGGCATGGACTTGAGAATCTCCGGAACGGGATCGGTAATGTGCTTTACGGCCACGCCCATCGGCGTGGTTGCCTCATACGGTTGGTGACCGCTCAGCATCTGGAAAATGATGACACCCAGACCGTAGATGTCGCTGCGATTGTCCACCTTCTCGCCCTGGGCCTGTTCCGGGCTCATGTAGGCCGGTGTCCCGATGATGCCGCTGCCGGTCATGTTGGTGGACGAATCTGTGATCTTGGCCACACCGAAATCCGAGATGAACGGATCGCCATTGTTGTCGAAAAGGATGTTGTCAGGCTTCAGGTCGCGATGAATCAGGCCCACTTTGTGCGCGTACGCCAGGGCGGATGCCAAGCGCTCGATGATGCGGGCGGCGTCCTCGAGCGAGAACTTGCCTTTTTCGATCCACTGCGTCAGCGAGCCTCCGGGCATGAAACGCATGACGAAGTAGGGCACGCCATCTTCCTCGCCGACGTCGTAGACCGGTACGATCGCCGGATGCTCGAGCGAGGCGATGGTCTTGATCTCACGCCTGAACCGGTCGCGGAACTGCGGGTCGTGCATCAGTTCGCGGGGCAGCACCTTGATGGCGACTTCGCGCTCAAAGCTCGGGTCGTACGCCCGGTACACCGTTGCCATGCCGCCGCGGCCCAATTCGCCCTTGATTTCGTAGCGTCCGATCTTCTCTGGGGTGGTCATGGCACCAAGTATAACGAGAAGCAATTCCGCGCGCAAGCACCACTCGCGTGGGAATTGTGAACGCGGGCACTTTTGAGCTCACGTCGAGGACCTGGGCAGGTCGAATTTGGAACGAAGCTGTCGATGCGTGGGGCGAAGATGTCAAGCCCGGCCCTGCCCGTCATGCCAACCCGGGGGCGCCGCGTCCGGCCCATGTCTGCTGGCGGCGCGGTCTCGCCGCCTACCGGCCGTGCGAAACTTGACCATTCTGTGACAGGGCCCTGAGACTCGCTCACGATCTTGCCCACCGGACATTGCGGCAGGCGAATGACCGTCTCAGGCCGAGCCACCGTTATAATCCACAAAATGGCAGGCCGGCTCCAGCGCACCCTGGCTTCAAACCTGATTCGGCACAAAGCCCTGCTGCATGCAAGCATTCTGGTCGCGTACGGCATCGTAACGTTGGCGATGACGTATCCATGGATTCTGCATTTCGCCGACCACACCCCGGATTGGGGAAGCGAAGCAAGCGTGTTCCTGTGGAACCTGTGGCATTTTCGGCAAAGCCTATGGAAAGGCTCACCGTTCGAAACCACCCTCCTGGCACCGCCTTTCAAACTCAGTCTTGTCTTCCATACATACTCACTCAGCCGGGATATCCTCGCCCTGCCGCTCCTGCCCCTGTTTGGCGTGGTGGCGACCTCCAATCTTCTGACGCTGCTCTCCTTCAGTGTCTCCGGACTGGGTGCCTACTTGCTGGTGCACGACCTGACGGGAGACCGAACCGCCTCTTTTGTGGCCGGGATCGTATTTGCTTTTGCGCCCTATCGCTTTGCCCACCTTGCCGGACATTACCAGCTCATCACCATTGAATGGCTGGCCTTGTACGCATTGTTCGCGGTCAGGTACTTCCGACAAGGCGGACGCCTGAACCTGTGCCTTGGATCTCTTTTCGCCCTCGCCACTTCACTGACTGACTACTACTACGCGCTCTTCTTGATCGTCTGGAGCGGGATGCTGGCTGTGTATCGGCTGGTTTCAGATCAGGATCGATGGGAGACGCTGCGGCGAACGGGGCTCCTGGCCGGACTGGCGCTGAGTCTGCATTTGCCTCTGATGGGGCTCATGTATCGAGCGTTGCTGCAGGGGGCCTGGGTTGGCCGTCCGGCGGGGGTTCAGATGCTTGAGGTCTTTTCCGCCGACCTGGCCAGCTTGCTTATCCCCAGCGTGCAGCATCCGCTGTTTGGAGAGTGGGCCCGACGGTTCAGCATGGGCTGGAACTGGGATTTCGCCGAGCACAACGTTTATTTGGGCATACTTCCGTTGTGCATGATGATTGCCTCCAGTCTTCGATACACGAGATGGTCGGTCGATGGGCGATTCTGGATCCTGACCTTCTGGTTGTTCATTCTGCTGGCATTGGGGCCTGTCCTGCATTGGCGGGGGCAGGCGCTATTCCCATTACCGGCTCAATGGCTGGTCGAGACCCCGATTCTCAGAGAGGCGCGTGTCCCAAGCAGATGGATCATCATGGGCATCTTGTCCCTTACAGTTGTGGTCGGGCAAGTGCTGGCGTGGATCCGGCAGCGGTGGAGCAGATCAGCCAATGCCGTGACTATCCTTGTGGCGGCGATTGTTCTGTTTGAGTACCTGCCGGCGCCGCTTTCTCTGGCAGATCGATCCGTGCCCCTCGTCTACCAAGAGATCGCACGCGACCCCGAGCCGGGTTCTGTGCTGGACGTGCCGCCTGGCCTGGCCGACAGCTTCGTTCAGTTTGGGGGCTGGAACCCCGAGGCCATGTATTTCCAGACGATCACCGCCAGACCGTATGTTGGTGCGCATATATCAAGGATTCCATCCATCGTCTGGCAGACCTACGCGGAGATGCCCATCATTGGCCGCATGGGCAGGATCGAAATGGGGCAGAGTTATTCCAGGCAGGACGTGATCGCCGACCGTCGAGGGAGAGAGCGTATCCTCGAATTGCTGGATCTGCGATTCCTGGTGATCAGGGCTGCGCATGAAGGTGATCCGGATGCCCTGTACATCCTGGACGTGTTGGATGGCTGTATCGAAAAGATGCCCAGCGATGATCAAGCGTCCGGCTATCGCATACTGCGTCCGTGCCCGCCGGCGGGAAGTCCCGGGGGCGATCCCTTGCCGATGACGAGAGAGGCAAGACATGGGTTTGAGTAGCGTGAACATCGGGACGAAACGCGCGCAGCCGAACGGGCAGGAGAATGAGACTGCCGGCATCAACAAGACTTCCACCACCGGGCGCGTGCAGATATCCGCCATCGGGATAGCGCAGGACTTCATCGGCGACCAGCCACGCCTGATTCGCCCGTCCCGCGGGTTGAGGCTGCATTCAGCGCTGCACCACAGCCGGCGCCGCCATTGGCGACCGTGATGGGCGTGGGTCGCGCTGCTCGAGAATGTGCGATGAGTACGATGACCCGAAGACTGCCAAGGTTGAGCCTCGTGTTGCTCGCTGGCGCCTGCACTCTTGTCGTCATCTTGATCCGCGACAGCCTTTGGGCCACAAGCGTGGATCTTGGTCTGCACTACGCGCTGGTTGTGCGCATCATGGATATCGGGCACGCGCCGACAACAGTGGATGCCAGCCTGGGTCTGATGAATGGCTATCCAAGTCTGGGGCACACCTTGGCTGCCGTCCTGGCCAAGTCGCTTGGATCGGCGCTTGCTGGAATGCAACTAACTGCGGTCGTCTCGTTGACTTTTCTCTGGGCAGGCCTGGGGCTGATGCTGGGTTCCCTGCCGCGGCGGCAGCTCCTGGTGCTTTTCGTCGCTGTGCCTTCCGTCCTGCTGCTCAACAGACTGCTCGTTCACCTGGAGCTATTCGGAACCGAACTCCTCGGTAACTTCTTCTTTGCGCAGTTGGTTGCTCAAGCCGCCGCGATCGGCTCGCTAGCACTTGCGCTGTACTTGGAGAGAGCCCAGTTTGCGTCCGGAATCCGATATGCGCTGCTGGGCGCTTCGGTGCCTGTGATCGCGCAAATCCACCCGCTGCCAGCCCTGGAGATCCTGGTCGTACTGATTTTTCAGCTGGCGCTGGATTCTCTCAGCCCGCGAACTGGAGATCGCCGGCGTGCACTCGCACTCGGCCTCTTCATTGTGTGTGCATCTGTGGTGATGACGGTACTGAGCCCGGGGTTCACCGTCATACGCAGGAACTCCGAGAACGATGGGCTGCTGGAGCTGATCCATACCCCAGAGCCGATGGGGCTCGCGGTTGAGTCAGCTATCGTCATCGTGATTTCCGCAATACTACTGGCACAGTGGGCACGCCTGGGTCGAGAAGACGCGCAGCGAGGCAGCCTTATTCACAAGTACTGGGCGTTTCTTGGTGCGGCAATCGCGGTCTTGTGCCTGCTTCAATTCATCATGCTGGTGTTGGGCTTTGGATCGCCGTACGCCGTGAAGAAGTATGCATTCGGACTCAACAGCGTGCTGCTCTTGGACGTGCCGCTCCTGATGGCAGCCTTCATCCGGACGCCGCTGGCGGATCCCAGGGCGGCGCGGTCCACCACGCTGGCCGCGCTTGGCGGGCATGCTTTTCCGGCTCTCTTTGTACTGATCAGTGTTTTCGCATGGGTGCCGGCGACCTCCACACGAATGGCCTCGGTGCAGGAGATCCTGCCCCTCGAACGCTTTGCCATGAAGTATCGGGAGTCGGATCCCGGGAGCATTTCTGGCAAGTACGACTACGCAGCCGGGCTCTTTCAGGGCAACCGAGTTGTCGACTTCATGATCTCCCTGGGAGTGCTGCAGGCACCTCAGACCAGGAACGTGGACGACTTCTTGTGGGGTCGGCCTCCGACCAACCCAAGACGCGTTGGCCGCCTGTTCACCAGACTGGGCTTCACTCCGTGGGATGTTTCGGCCTGCAGGCAACTTGTCACGCCGGATGGATTTGCCATCCTGGATGCTTCATGCGTCCTGAGGGTCGTGAGCGCGATCGAGGAGTGATGAACTTGCCACGTGCGGTTGCTTCCCACGCAGAAGCCGTACGCGACTGCCGGCATGAGGGCGTCTATTGTCGAAGCCTCGCCTAGCTGGCGGAAAAGGATATGCACAGCATGCAATTGCTCAGCGCGAACATAGGCAAGAAGCGGACGCAGCCGAAGGGCGATGGGCTTGAGACCACGGGCATCTACAAGATGCCTGCCTCGGGGGTGGTGAATATCACGCCCAGCGGAATTGAGCAGGACTTCATCGGTGACCAGAAGAATCACGGCGGTCCGGACCAGGCGATCTACGTCTACGGCACCGCGGACTACGACTGGTGGGCGCGGGAGCTGGGGAAAACCCTTGAACCCGGTACATTCGGCGAGAACCTCACCGTCTCCGAGTTGGAAAGTGGGCCGTTGAGTATCGGTGATCGGCTGCGCGTTGGAGCCGTGACTTTAGAGGTCACCGCTCCGCGAACACCCTGCTCCACGCTGGCTGCCCGCATGGGCGATCCGAAGTTTGCGGAAAAGTACCGGCACGCCGAACGACCGGGCGTGTATTGCCGCGTTGTCGAGCCTGGGACGGTACAGGCTGGCGATGAGGCCCTGCGGGTGCCGTGTGTCGGCGAGACCGTCTCGGTGCTGGAGATGTTCCGCATTCACTTCCAGCGTGACAAGGACGAAGCGACACTCCGACGCATTCTGCGGGCGACCATCTCCGTCCGCGCCAAGGCCTCGCTGGAGGCTGACCTTGAGAAGGCCCTCGCCCGCCGGGAAGCCTGAGACTGGCGTGACTCCACCAGGACGGCCCCGACAGTTGCTACCCCCATTCATGCGGGTTGCACTCTCGTCGCGGGGATTGATGCATGCCTACCTGAGTCGCCCGCTCTATCAGCGCAACGACTACATCGGATGGATCATGCGCGCTATGCTGCCCCAGACCCAGAAGCGCAGGCTTGCGCAAATGCTGGACGAACTCGGCCGCGGCGGCGTCTATATGAAGATGAAGTGGAATCCAAGACGAAGCAGATAACGGTCGTTTCTCCGGCGCTGAGGCGGCGGAGAGCGCCAAGCTTAGCGCCGGCTAATAGTGCGTGCAACGGAGGCGCCCCGCACGCTTGTGCCCTAGATCCCTTGGAGTAGAATCTCCTCGATGTATAGAGGTGTTTCTCGGCGCGATTTCCTCAAGCTCGGCGGACTGAGTCTTGCCGGCCTTGCCTTCCGAGGCTTCTCGCCCGAACTCGCAGGCTTCGAAGATGCCGATGTGGTGCGCGTGGCCACCGACTCCTGGAGCGTGTATGCTGCGCCCTCCTTGGATGCGGCCATCAACAGCACCTGGTATCGTGACGATCTGATCCACATCTACAAATCGGTGACGGCTCCGCCGCCGACGCCGGCGCCCGGCGAAGCGCCAAAGCCCAATCCGAATCCCGTCTGGTATCGCGTCTGGGGCGGATATGCATGGCGCGCCCGCTTGCAGCGTGTAAGGACCATCTACAACACGGCCCTCTCGAGCATCCCGGAGGCCTCCATTCCCGGTGGGCGTGGTGTCCTGGCAGAGGTGACGGTGCCGTGGACCAACCCGTGGCGCTATTCCAAAGCTTACGGCTGGGAGCAGCTCGAGTGGCGTCTGTACTATGAAAGCGTTCACTGGGTGGATTCGGTCGACGACGGCCCGCCCGATATCGGCTGGTACGAGGGCGCCTGGTATCGAATTTGGGATCACATCGCGAGTTTCCCCTACTATGTGCCGGCGATGCACCTGCGGCCGATCTTTCCTGAGGCCTACGCTGCCATCAGCCCCGAAGTCCCGTGGGAGAATAAGCGGATCGATCTCAACCTGACAAGGCAGACGCTGACGGCCTACGAGTACGACGATATCGTGTTCAAGACGACCATCTCATCCGGCATCCCCACGAGCGACACGACGACGCATGTGGGGAACTTCAGAATCACGGAGAAGCTGCCCAGCGAGCATATGGGCGAGGCCAACATCTACCAGGCGGTCGATGACTATGTGTTGGCAGGAGTCCCCTGGACCTGCTATTTCACCGGCGACGGCCAGGCGTTCCACGGCACCTACTGGCATGATAATTTCGGATCGCCGATGAGCCATGGGTGCATCAACATGCGCACCAGCGAGGCGCTGTGGCTCTACCGCTGGGCCACACCCGAGCATACGGATAATTCATACACTACAAAACCCGGGCGCGGCACCGCAGTCGAAGTGCACTTCTGATATGCCGTCCCTGACCTGGCCCGGCAAACACCTGGCGCAGCCTAAATCCACAGCCCTTTTGCAGGACTCGATCGTCTATCCCGACGGGCGCGGCTATCCAAGCGCGCCGGCGCGCGGAAGGCTCATCCTTGGGGACAACCTGCGGGTTATGTCCGCGCTGCTGGCCGAATTCGAGGGCCGCATTGATCTCATTTACGCTGATCCGCCGTTCTTCAGCAACCGGAAGTACGCCGCGCGCATCGGCCGCGGCGAGGATTCGCGCAGGCCGGAGGACTGGGTGCTGGCAGAGGGATACGGGGACCACTGGCCGGATCTTGACACGTACCTGGATTTCTTGTATCCGCGGCTGGCACTGATGCACCAGCTGCTGTCCGCCAGGGGCAGCCTGTATCTCCACCTGGATTGGCATGCAAACTCCTATGCCCGCGTCCTGCTGGACGAGATCTTCGGGGATGACCATCTGTTGAACGAGATCGCCTGGACGTATCATGGGCCGTCGCCGATCCGGCGCGCGTTCAATCGCAAGCACGATACTGTCCTGGCATATGTGAAGGGCGACGGCTACATCTTCAACCCAGAGGCCGTTCGCCAACCCTACAATCCGGCCACGATCCAGACGTTCAAGGCCTCGCCGAAGGCGGGGTTCGGTAAAGTGCCGGACCTGGAGCGGGGCAAGGTGCCCGAGGACTGGTGGTACTTCCCCGTTGTGGCGCGACTGCACAAGGAACGCACCGGGTATCCGACGCAAAAACCTGAGGCCTTGCTGGAGCGCATCATCCTGGCCTCGTCCAACCCGGGCGATCTGGTTGCCGACTTCTTCTGCGGTTCGGGGACGGCTGCCGCGGTGGCCTCACGACTGGGACGCAACTTCATTGCCGGCGACAGTTCCTTCCGCGCGCTGCACACAACCCGCCGGCGGCTGTGTGCCCTGCCTGCGGAACCTTTCTCGCTTGAGCGCGAGGAGTCGGCCGCACTTGCGTATTCCGGTGCAACTGATGCACCGGCAAAGCGCGCGCCGGGTGCAATTCGCGTTGGCGGCGAAACCGACCTGGACTACTGGGAGGTGGATCCCGACTGGGACGGGACCATCTTCCGCAGCGCGGCGCAGGCCTACCGTCCCAACGGCAGCACCGAGCTGAAACGCGAACTTAGAATCGAAATCGGGCGCCACGTGTGCGTCCGGTTGGTCACGGTACAGGGGGAATTGATACAGCACGAACTAGACGTCTAGCCGGTAACCGACGCCTCGGATGGTCTTGAGGAACTTCGGTTTCAGGGGGTCGAGTTCTATGGCACGGCGCAACCAGGAGACATGCACGTCCAGGGTGCGGGTATCGCCCGTGTAGTTCGTTTCCCACACCTTCTTGAAGAGCGCCTCGCGCTCCACGACTTCCCCGTGCTTGTCCATCAGCAGCTGCAGCAGCGTCGTCAGGCGCGGGGTGAGCTTGGAGTTCTTGCCTAGGCAGCGCACGCGGCGCTGTTCCACGTCCAGGCGCAGGGGCCCAACGTGTATCACGTTCTTGCCGTCGCCGGGCAAGAGAGGCTTGATGCGGTTTGCGAGCTTCTGGGCCGTGAAGGGCAGAACGAGAACGACGTCGACCACATCCTTGCCGACCTTGGCTTCCCTCGCCAGGACGAGCACGATCGGATACTTGGGGTTCTTGCTGCGAATGGAGCGACAGATGCGCAGGCCGGTGCTGCGGAGCGAGGCCGCGTTGACCACGACCAGACTCGGATTGATCCTTTCAAGGCGCGAAACGGCCGTGCCGCCGTTCTTCACCGCGTGCACTTCAAAGCCCTTCTTCTGCAGTTCAGCTGCAAAAGAAGGGACATCAGCATGCCGGCCTTCAATGACCAGGAGGGAATCACTCATACGGAAAGGAATAATTGCAGACCAACTGCACGTGCAGGAACGGTGCCCGGCTTGCTCGATTGCATTTCACCCTTTGTCAGAAGCGTGTCACGATCTGTCAACGCGGCGCACCCAGTGCGGTTTAGAATCCTGGGAAGTGCTGAATTGTTGAGCAATCTCCAAGGGCAAAATGATTATACACCGAATCCCTGTCAAGGCATTCCATCAACGGTAAAGGCCGTTAAGGCTCGCTGTTTTTACCACGAAAGAGAATTACCGGGAGGAGCCCCGTGGCTGGATAGTTGGTATCCCAGGGAAGTGTGTGCAAGCGGAACATGCGTGGACCCGCAGGCACCAGCACAAAGGCGCCGATCCGCCGCGTAGGTCACTGCTGCATAAGTTACGCTACATATTAGACGCTCAGGGAATGGAATGAGCAGGCGACGGGGGATTCACACCGGGGTGCCGATGCGCGGCTTCTGCATCTTCGATAGAATGACGGGCTACCGGAGGTGGGTCCAGATGCTGGCCAGCCTGCGCAAGTTTGCCGCCGACGAGGTGGCCCCAGAGCGCCTGAAGATCCTGCAGTTCTACGAGGAGCATGGGGAGGCCCAAAGCCGGAAGTACTTTGGGGTCAGTCGAAAGACGATCCATGTCTGGAGGAAGAAGCTGGCTGCGGCGGGCCAGCGCCTAGGCGGGCTGGCAGCACACTCCACGCGTCCTCGGCG
>JAZDHO010000169.1:0-17887 GCA_043805815.1 Chloroflexota bacterium | reverse complement strand
CAACGCTCGAATCGTACGGCGTGGTGGGGCTGGCACCCAAGAACTTCGCCGAGGGAGTCGCCCTGACGATCACGCGCGAGCCGGCGCGCGGTGTATCGGTGCGCTATGACGGCGAGAACATCGATATCGATATCTACGTCGTCGTCGAGTACGGGACGCGCATCACGACGGTGGCCGACAGTGTTGCCAGCACGGTCCGATACCACGTCGAGACTGCCATCGGGATGCCCGTGCATGAGGTCAACGTGCACGTGGCCGGCCTGCGCATCAGCGACGCAGACTAGGAACACAATCCATGACCGTGCAGACAGCCCGCCTGAAGAAGCTGCGCCTAAAGCCGTACGACGGGCAGGCCTTGAAGCGCCTGGTGGAGGCCGGCCTGACCTGGCTTCGAACCAACCAGCAGACGGTGAACGCCCTGAACGTCTTTCCGGTCCCGGATGGAGACACCGGTACCAATATGATGCTGACGATGACCTCGGCCTGGAATGAGATCAAGGATTCCGGCGAGAAGAACGTCGGCAGGATGGCCGGAATGGTCGCCAAGGGAGCGCTGATGGGCGCACGGGGCAACTCAGGCGTGATCCTTTCGCAGCTCTGGCGCGGCTTCGCGCGCGGGCTACAGGACGCGGAGGTCATCGACGGGCCAAACCTGGTGAAGGCGCTGAGCGAGGCGCGCGATACCGCCTACAAGGGGGTGGTGAAGCCTGTTGAGGGCACGATCCTCACGGTTGCCAAAGATACGGCCGCGGCGGCCGAGCAGGCGCTCGCCGAGACCCAGGACCCGATCGCGATGCTCGAAAGGATCGTCCCGGCGGCCGATGCGTCCGTTGAGCACACACCCGAGCTGCTCCCCATCCTCAAGCAGGCCGGCGTGGTCGATTCCGGCGGGAAAGGCCTCTTCTATATCATGGAAGGCGCCCTCCGCCATGTGTTGGGTCAGCCTTTGGATACGCCGCTCGCCACTGTTCAGCCTCTCTCTGCGCTCAACTTCGAGGCGGCCATGCAGGAGGTGGAGGAAGGCCAGGACTACGAGGTTGTGGTCGACTTCTTTCCCAACAAAGACTTCGAGGTGAACAGGTTCTACAGCCGGCTCGAGCAGATGGGCACATCGATCCAGGTCGGCGAGGGCGAGGGCATGTATCGCATGCATATCCACGTGCCCCTCGACAAGCGCTACGAGCCCGTTGACTACGTCATGGGTATCGGAACCATCACCAAAGTCGCCATGGAAAACCTGATGGCGCAGATGGACGGTGTCAATTCCCGAACCAAGGGCTCCAAGCTGGAGCTGGCCAAGGTGGAGCCGGGTCAAATCGGAGTCGTGGTCGTTTCACCCGGGCTCGGGCTGAGCCGCATCTTCGCCAGCCTGGGCACGGCTGCGATCGTTGGCGGGGGCCAGACGATGAATCCGTCCACGCAGGAGATCCTGGCGGCGTTCGAGAACCTGCCCACCGACAAGGTGGTCATTCTTCCCAACAACAAGAACATTGTGCTGGCCGCCAACCAGGCCAAGGACGTGACCGTCAAGCAAGTGCGGGTTGTTCCCAGTAATTCCATTCCACAGGGACTGGCCGCCATGCTGATCCACGATCCGCACGGCGAGTTGGAAACAGTGGCTGGGAAGATGTCCAAGGCCCTGGCTTCGGTCTTGAGCGGTGAGATCACTGTCGCCACGCGTTCCGTGGAGATCGAAGGCGTGAAGGTTAAAGAGGGCCAGGCCATTGCGCTGCTGGACGGCAAACTTGTGGCCGCCGCGGAATCGGTTGAGCATGCCGTGCTGGATCTGCTCAAGAAGGCGAACGCGGAAGAGCGTGAACTCGTCACGCTGATCCACGGTGAGGACTTGAACGCCGCACAAGCCAACCAGATCGCCGACCTTGTTCGCCAGGCCTACCCGCGCCTGGAGATCGAGCTCCAGGACGGCGGGCAGCCGCACTATCAATTCATCCTTTCCATTGAGTAGCATCGCGGCGGGGGGCTTGCTTTTCCGGAGAATCCACCGGGACTTCAGGCTGTGCGCGCGATCACGATTGTGTTCCGCAACGACACCGGGGCGAGGAGATTGCTTCGGGGAAAGCCGCCCCCTGCAATGACGTTCTCGCGGGATCCCTCGCCATTACGTTCCCGGTAACATGAAGCTCGGTATCGTCACTGATTCCACCTGCGATCTGCCGGCGCATCTCATTGAGGAGCATGCTCTGCAGGTAGTGCCTTCCATCCTAGTTGTTGAGGGTAAGGAGTATGCCGATGGAACCGGCATCACCCGGCAGGAGTTCTACGCACGACTGCCAGAATTCAGGACTGCCCCGACCACCGCAGCGCCTTCGATGGGTGAATTCAGCGCAAGATATCAGCGGCTGCTGGATCAGGGCTGCGAGCACGTCATTTCGATCCATGCCGCGGGTGGGCTCACCGCAATCGGCGCCACAGCCCGGCAGGCGGCACGCGAGTTCGAGGGCCGCGTCACAGTCGTGGACAGCCTGTCGCTCTCCCTCGGGCTCGGTTTCCAGGCACTGGCGGCCGCAGAGGCTGCCGAGGGCGGGTTGGAGGCGGCGTTGAGCGCCATCGAATCCACCCGCTGCCGATTGCATGTCTTTGCCGTGCTCGATACCCTGGTGTATGCACGCCGCAGCGGGCGCATCCCCGCGGCGCTGACGGTCTTCGGTGGGCTGCTGCGCGTCAAACCCATGATCGAGCTGACAAACGGAGAAGTGAAAGCCGTTGTCGCGCTGCGCACGACGAAGCAAGCCAACGACCGCATGGCTGCTTTCTTCCATGCGGGAGGGCAGTTCGAGAGGCTGGCGATCCTGCATACGGGCGCGGAGCCGCGGGCCCGGGAGTTCCTGAGGCGCATCATGCGCGAGAACAACCGCTCCCTGCCGCGCGAGATCCTGATGGTGAACGTGACGCCCGTCATCGGCGCGCATATCGGGCCAAATGGGCTGGGATTGGCCGCGGTGCGTGCGCAGCCGCCGTGCTATAATTCACTCAGATGAAGGTTCGAGAAGTCGCGGCTGTATATCGGAAAGTCCCGTTGCGTGCAAGGCACACAGACGCAGCCTATTGGCGCACGCGGCCCTACGAGGCGCGCCTGGAAGCGCTGGAGCAGATCCGGCGGGAATACCACCGGCTGGACAAGAATGCTTTCGCCCGACTTCAGCGAGTTTATACAATCGTTAGACGATAACGCGGTCCGCTACCTTGTGGTTGGGGGATACGCGGTTGCGCTGCACGGCCATCCCCGCTACACCAAAGACATCGATATCTGGATCGACTTGACGCCAGACAACGCGCACAGGCTGATCGACGCCCTCGATCAATTCGGATTCGGATCCGTGGGGCTCAAGCCAGCGGACTTTCTCGAAGCCGACCAGATTGTGCAGCTGGGTTACCCGCCAAACCGCATAGACCTAATCACGGGCCTGTCGGGCGTCGATTTTTCTGTGTGTTTTGACGAGCGCGTTGAGGTCACCGTGGATGGCGTGCAGGTCAACTTCATAAGCCTGGAGAATCTTCGAAAGAACAAGAAGGCCGCCGGTCGCCACCAAGATCTGGCTGATATTGAAAACCTGGAATGATTCCGGGGTGATTGGGCGGTGGGGCCCGCGGCGGTGCGGGCGCGGCGCATGACGAAGCAAGCCAACGACCGCATGGCTGCTTTCTTCCATGCGGGAGGGCAGTTCGAGATGCTGGCGATCCTGCATACAGGCGCGGGGCCGCGGGCCCGGGAGTTCCTGAGGCGCATCATGCGCGAGAACAACCGCTCCCTGCCGCGCGAGATCCTGATGGTGAACGTACGCCCGTCATCAGCGCGCATATCGGGCCAAATGGGCTGGGGTCCGCCGCGGTGCGTGCTTGACCCTGGAGCGCGGCGTGCGTGTGCGCGCGAGGGTCGCGGGACTGCGCATGTTAGAATAACCTCATGCAGCCTTCACTGGAGAAGCTCCGAAAGTTTTTCGGACTCGAGCGTGAGAAGGGATACGAAAACACGGCCATCATTGGGGGACTGGCGAAGATGCTTGATTATTGGGAGGCGGAGGCCAGAGCCGAGAACATCAAAGAGGAGATCGTTCAGGCTGTCGTCCACAGGCTGCGCTCCTACGGGGGCCTGAGCCCCGTGTCCCGGGCCGACACGCTGAAAGGCCTGTGGAAGCGCATTGCGGAGGCCTACCCTGAGGCAGGACAGCATCCGGCAGGTGCTGCGCCAAGTCCTGCGCCGGCTGCTGAAAGTCCGGCATCCCCGCCCCCAGCCCAACCGGATGCGGAGGCGGCGCGTCCTGCTCCGCCCTCGGTTGAGGGCGCACCGACCCGCCCGCACCCCACCATGGCCAGGCCTCGTCCAAGCACCCCCTCCCGCGCCGAGTCGGCGCCGGGCGGCAAACACAGCCAGACCCCGGCCGCATTAAGCGCGCCGCTCACCGTGCTGCAGGGCGTCGGTCCAAAGCATGCCGCCACGCTGGAGACTCTCGGCCTGCACACGCTTGGTGATCTGCTCTACTACTATCCGCGGCGATACGACGACTACAGCCAACTCAAACCGATCAAGAGCCTGTGGTACGGTGAGCAGGTCACTGTGATCGGCGCGGTGCAATCCGTGCACTCGCGCCCGATCCAGGGCGGCGCGCGAACCATCCTGGAAGCCGTTATTGGCGACGGCACCGGAAATCTGCGGCTCACATGGTTCAATCAACCCTGGCTGGCGAACCGCCTCAGGCAAGGGCAGCAGATCTCGGTTTCCGGAACGGTCGAGCAGTATCTCGGGCGGCTGGTGATGAATCAGCCGGACTGGGAGGCGGTGGACGTCGAGCACCTGCACACCAACCGGATCGTTCCCGTTTATCCGCTCACCGGGCGCATCACACAGAAGTGGCTGCGCGGCATCGTCAATCAAGTCGTCACCTGGTGGGCGCCCGCGGTCGTTGATCCGCTGCCTGAGGGTGTCCGCAGCTCCGGGCAGCTGATGCCGCTGGGAAGCGCCCTGCTGCACGTGCATTTTCCCGATTCGCAGGGCAAGCTGAAGGCCGCGCGTGAGCGCCTGGCGTTCGATGAGATCTTCTTCCTGCAGATGGGCGTGCTGAGGCAGAAGCGCGATTGGAAACAAGCCGAAGCGCGGCGCTTCACTGCCGCAGATGACTGGCTGGAGGCGCGCCTCAAGGATCTCCCGTTCGCCCTGACTGCCGCCCAGCAGCGCGCCCTTACGGAGATCCGCCATGACCTGGACGCGGGGCAGCCGATGAATCGGCTTCTCCAGGGAGATGTGGGTTCAGGGAAGACCGTGATCGCCGCGTTGGCTGCCGCCATGATCGCGGGCGGCGGCGCCCAGGCCGCGGTCATGGCACCCACCGGTATCCTGGCCGAGCAACACTACCGCACCTTCACGGACCTCCTCTCGGGCGAAGGAGGTGCCATGCGCCCCGAGGAAATCCGCCTGCTGGTCGGGGATACGCCAGAGGTGGAGAAGGACGTCATTCGGACAGGGTTGGCGGATGGCCGCATCAAGATCGTGATCGGCACTCACGCCGTGATTGAGACCCCGATCCGGTTCAAGGACCTGCAGTTGGCGGTGATCGATGAGCAGCACCGGTTCGGCGTTGAGCAGCGTGCCGAACTGCGGTCCAAGAGCACCAATCCGCATTTGCTGGTCATGACGGCAACGCCCATCCCTCGCTCGCTGGCGCTGACCCTCTACGGCGATCTCGATCTTTCTGTCATCGAGGAAATGCCGGCGGGCAGGCAGCCTGTGAACACGCATGTGCTCAGGCCGCAGGAGCGCGAGCGTGCGTATAGCCTGATCCGCGGCCAGATCCGGGAAGGCCGGCAGGCGTTTATCATCTATCCGCTCATCGAGGAGAGCGAAAAGATGGATCAGCTCAAGGCGGCCGTCGACGAATTCGATGTACTATCGAAGGAGATCTTCTCCGACCTGCGGCTGGGACTGTTGCACGGCCGCCTAAAGCCCGACGAGAAGGACGCGACCATGCGTAAGTTCCGGATGGGCGAATACGATATGCTGGTCTCAACCACGGTGATCGAAGTGGGCGTGGACGTCCCCAATGCAACCGTCATGCTCGTGGAGGGGGCTGACCGCTTCGGTCTGGCCCAGTTGCATCAACTGCGCGGCCGCGTCGGGCGCGGCTCGGCGCAGTCCTACTGTCTGCTGATCCCTGCGCATGAGGACAGCGCCGAGAACGAGCGCCTGCGCGCCATGACGGAATCGAATGACGGCTTCTTCCTGGCGGAACGCGACCTGCAGCAGCGCGGCCCCGGTGAATTCCTCGGCACGCGCCAGTCCGGATATGCATCCGGATTGCGCATGGCCAGCCTTACGGACCTGCCGCTGATCGAAAAGGCCCGCGCACAGGCACAGAAGCTGTTCGAGGCCGATCCGGACCTGCGCCGCCCGGAGGACACGCTGCTGGCCGAGTCGCTGGATCGCTACTGGGGGAAGGCGTCTGGCGACGTTTCCTGACCGGCGGGGAGCCGCGGCGAAGGCGCCGCATCCCGCCGCCGAGACGAATTGGAGAACGCATGGTCAGAGCGATGTTTCCCGGCACCTTCGATCCGATCCACTACGGACACATTGATATCGCCATCCGCGCGGCGCGGCTATTCGATGAAGTGCTGATGGCGGTCTACGATCGCCCGCTCAAGAGCTTGATGTTTGGCCCCGAGGAACGCATGGCCCTGGTCACCGAGGCGTTCAAGGACAATCCCCGCATCAAGGTCATGGGATACAGCGGCCTGACCATCGACTTTGCCCGCAAAATGCAGGCCCAGGTTATCGTCCGCGGATTGCGTGTTTTTTCCGATTTCGAGTTTGAATTCCGCATGGCGCTGGCCAATCAGCGCCTCGCCACGGACATTGAGACCGTGGCGCTGATCACCGCCGAGGAGCACACCTTCCTCTCTTCGAGCACCGTCAAGGAGATCGCCACCCTCGGCGGCGACGTCTCGAGCATGGTCCCGCCCTTCGTGAACAAAGCGCTCAGGTCAAAAGTGACCAGCCTTGGGGACCAACATTCCCCTCCCAATGCCCTGCGTGATTGAACTATAATGCTGTCACACCGCCGCAGTTCACGCGGAGGATCCGATGGATATCCTTCAGCTCATTGATCGCCTGGAAGAGCTATTCAACGACGCGAAGGCTGTGCCGTTCACTCACAATGTCGTCGTGGATGAGGACCGCATGCTCGAGGTCATCGACCAGATGCGTGTTGTCATCCCGGATGAAGTGAAGAAGGCACAGCAAGTCCTGGCGCAGAAGGACCGCGTCATGGCCCAGGCGCAGGAGGAGGCCGACCGCACGCTCGTCATTGCACGCGAGAAGGCCGAGCAGGTGGCGGCGAAGGACAACATTGTGATCGAAGCCCAGCGCCGGGCTGAGCAGATCATCAATCAAGCCCGCGCGGATGCCGAGGCCACCCGCCGGGATGCGGACGACTACGTCGTCGACAGCCTGGTGCAGCTGCAGGACAATCTGGAGAAGATCCTCAACCAGGTCCGCAATGGCGTCCTGACACTGCAGCAGGAGCGCGTGCGCAGAGGTGTGCCGGCCTCTTCGGCCATCCCGGAGAAGGTCGTGAAGTAGTCCATTCGTTATTATTGGGCCATTAAAGAACGCCCCGGTTCGGGGCGTTCTTTGTTTGCCGCAGTCTCTTGCACCACGCCACGGCGCAACTCATCCATACTTGAACCCGGCCACAAAGGCCGCGGTCATCAACAACAGCAGCCCGGGCAGCAGCCGCAGAATCGTGGCCCTCGAGAGTATAGGTCTGCCGGCCTTGAGGAATGAGAGCAGCAGTCCGCCCACACCGATCAAAGCCCCGCCGACACCGACAAGCGAGAAGGCTGGTCTGGCCAGGCCCTGCGCGGCCAGCGCAATGGGCAGCAGGAAGATGGTCAGACCTGCGATTCCATGGACGACTGCCAGCGTGACCGTTGGCAGCTTTCCCGATAGCGGCAGGGCGCGCGTTAAGGCGATGGCAAGGAAGCCGAGGATGGCAAAGGCAAGATACGCCTGCCGCCAGCCGGCGATGTGCTCCCAGACCAGTCCCAGCGACAGGCTGAGCGGGATGACAGTCGAGACGACCGCCACTACCGGGCTGTCCAATGCATCAAAGCCCAGGATGATCAGTAGCAGTCCCGCCAGCAGCAGCACACCAAAGCCGATTGTGTACGCGGTGACCGGCATGCTTGCCAGATCGTCAATTCCGACCACGATCTGGTAGGCAGCAAGCAGTCCCGTCAAGAGGAGCAAGGTGCGGTCCAGTGGCGAGATCTTCAATTTCTCTTCCCGGGTGCGGGCCGCAGGCACAGGCTCCAGTTCAGATGGACTAGGCCAGCGCCTGCATGGACAGGATGATCATGGAGTTCAGCATGTAGAGCGAGGCGTACTTAAAGAGCCCGAAGCTCAGGCGTTCGGATCGCACGCGAAACGTGGCAAGGGCCAGCAGGAGCAGTCCCGCAGCCAGCACGGCGATCAAACGCAGGTAGCCCGCCTGCACGCCGATCAGGACGCTCGCCCAGCCGATCGCCAACGCCGCCAGCACTGCGGAAAGGGCGATCACCCCGCGCGTGGCTGCCGCCCCATGGGTGGAGGGGAAGGTGGGCACGCCCGCGCGGCGATAGTCGTCGGCGTACTTGAGTGAGAACGTCAGAATATGCGTGGGGATCCAGAGCAGCACGGAAAGCGCCAGCAGCACGCCGATGAAGTCCACATGCCCGATCGCCAGCACCCTGCCCGACAGGATCGGCATCCCTCCAGCTATGCCTCCCCAGACGATGGACCAGCACGTGCGCCGCTTGAGCCACAGCGTGTACACGACCACATCGAAGAACAGCCCCGCAAAGACGACCACGCCATACAACGCATGCAGCATCACGGCGCCGCCAACCCCGAGGGCGGCCAGCAGCAGCCCCAAGCGGAGGACCTCGGCCTGGCTCAGGCTGCCGGCGGCCGACGGCCGCTTGTGCGTGCGCTGCATCCTGGCATCGATATCGTGGTCGTACCACATATTCAGAATGGTTGATCCGCCGATCGCCAAAAACAGAGTGACACAAAGGCCCAACAGCGCGGCCCCGCTAACCGGAGTGTGTGCGCTGAGGTAGCCTGCAACGCCCGTCGCGAGCAACAAGCCCGTCTGCATGCTCTTGATGAGCGGCCAGTACAGCGCCAGCTTTGATCTTGGGTGCACGGTGGTTTTCATATGAAGTATCGGGCGCTCATCGGGCGCAGCGGAATCCCGCGCCCGGGCTGGTATACGTGGGGGTAGCGCTGTTGCGGACCCAGATGCGCAGATCCATTTCGTAGGTGTCCTTTGAACCTCCGCGCAGGTAGCGGTAGTGCTCAAAAGGATGCACGTCCCCGGTCCATTGCCAGACATTGCCAGCCATGTCATACAGACCGTAGGGGGATGGCGAGTCGAGCGTGGCATAACCCTCGTAGGACCTGCCGTTGTAGAACCCGACCGGCGTTGTGCGTGAGCCGAACGAGCTCATCTTCTCGAATGGGTCGCGGCTGGCGTAGTAATTCGCATTGTTGCGCGCAATCTCGGTCCCCCAGGGGAACGGGCGGTTGCCCTCGGGGCCGTCCGAGGGGCCGCGGGCACCCTTCTCCCATTCCAGCTCGGTAGGCAGCCTCCAGCCGTAATGATCGCAATAGGCCTTGGCCCCGAACCACGTGACCGTGGTCATCGGGTGCGCCTCCCAGCCCGACGTGACCGAGAACGTGCCGTCGTCAAACTCCAGTCGCAGGGATGGGTCGTTCAAGGGAATGTGCACGTACTCACCAGGGTCGATGCGAACTTCATGCCGCGCCGCGCGGAATTCGTCGCCCGGGTAGTAACCCACTATCGTGTGGTCGAGGACTTGCAGCGTGCCCTCGGCCAGCGCCGCGTTCATGTAGGCTGCGTACTGCTCATGGGTTACAAGGAACACCATCATCTCATAATCGTGGTCAACGGAGGCGATCGTGTCGTGTTGTCCTTCAAAGAAATCCCCCGCAGGGATGGCAGCCCATTGGCTCGTGTCGGCGCCGGTGTCAAAGACGGGTACAGGTGCTTGCACGTCCGCTGGACCGCACGCGCCCAGCACCGCCGCGGCAAGTACGAGGGCGATCCACGGGCGAACGCGCATTCCATGCAAGGCGCGATTCATTTCGCCACCTCGTAGAGGTCGTCTTGCCCGGCTTCCCGGGCCCAGAGGCCCTTCTTCTTGAACAGATCCAACAGCCTCCAGACCATCAGGGCAGCGAGTACCACCAGCAGGCTCCCCAGGCCAAAGTCGATGCCTGCCATCAGCCAGTTGACCAGCGGCTGCTGTTGCGCCTCACTGATGTAGAGTCTTTTCATTTCAAAGAGCGTTACGGAGGCGAAGGCCAGATCGGAAAGAACGAGGATCAGCCAGCCGTACCATTGGCGAATCCTCCCTTTCAGCCCCGTCAGGTCGCCATAGTAGAAAAGGATGATGGTGGCGATGATCGCCGACAGGACATGCCAGTGTCCGGTAAGCTCAATGCGTTCCTCGCGGGCCGGCCAGACGCGGAAGATCTCGTCCAGCTTGACGGCCATCAGGATCCCGATGCCGCTGACCGTGAAATTCATGAAGATCATCTGCCACAGCGGTCCGAACTTGAGCGGGTCGCGCACCAGGGCAGAGATCCTCTGCCCGAAGGTTGGGCGTTTGATGCCGCGGACACCCTCGCGAATGAACTTGTCGAATCCGAAGATCACCAGCATCAGCGCTGCAAGCATCGCCGGGGTTGCCCCCACATAGATGATCATATGGGCGATCGGCTCCAGTGGCGTGACCACTCCCCAGACACCCAGGTTGAGCACCACCACACCGATGATCATCAACGGCATGGCGATCTTCTGATAGATGCCTTTGAAATCCAGCCAACGGCCGATGATCAGGGTGATTGCGATCGCGATCAGCGCCAGCATGATGTGCAGGTGACCGATGACGGAGTACTCCAAGACCGTTTTCTCGGGCTCGCGGATGATGTTCTCGGCCAGGAAGACCTCAAATCCATTGCCGAAGTAGGAGCCCGCCACGGCGCCGAACATCGAGGAGATTACCGTGGTCACTGCCATGGCAAAGAAGGCCGCCCGTTCAAGGCCAAAGCCCGATTTTGTGCGCGCATACTCCGACGTGGAGTCCTTGATGTAGAACTCCTTGTTCCACGGCCAGAGTGCCACGCACAACAGGACTCCCGAGACGAAGATCACGGTCAGTCCGGCGATGTACAGCCCGTGGAAGGGCCATACGTGCCCCCAGTAGGCGAAGAGCAGTCCAAAGATCATTGTTGTCATGTAACCAGCCGTGATGCCGGAATTGATCACGACCCGAAACATCTGCCGCATCTTGACCAGGCCGGTGATCATGTAGGTCTCGATGGCTATGATCGCCATGGCGATGGAGTGATACAAGATGATGATGCGCCCTTCGCGCTCGGATTGGATCAGATCCATGCGGAGCAAGCGCACGACCACGTCGCGCACACCCCATTCGGCCATCGGGCCCGAGAGCATGCCGAAGACAGCCGTCACCACAGCCACCATGGCCATGGCCATCAGGATCAGACCCTTGGTTGAGGTGAAAAGGAACTGGAGACGCTCTTTGACCGGATGCATGAGGTGTCCTCGCACCGAAGTGGCCGCAGAAAACGCAAGCAGATAAGTCCGGCAGGGACAGAAGGCTCTGTCCCTGTGAGGATCAGCCTAGCTCTTGATATCTTTCATGAAGCCCCATGCGAATGCCAGCGCCATGAGCAGGAGCAGGCCCGCCAGGATCTGCATCACGAATGCGGGGCTGAAGAACAGCAGTTGCGCGCCGGCCGAAATGAACGCCAGCGCGATGCCGCCCAGGCCGATCAGCAGCCCGCCGATACCGACCCACCAGAAGCCCTTCGGGGCCTTCGTCGCGAAGAACGGCCCCAGGAAGATCACCAACCCCGCCACGCCGTGGAACAACGGGACGGCGATCTTCTTCAGCGTGTCCATGCCTCCGATGCTCGTGACGGCAATGACCAGGAAGCCGAGGACCGCGAACCACTTGAAGGCTTTCTTCCAGGATGGGAAGTACTGCTCTGCGAGGCCCATCGATATTCCCAACGGGATCAGGCTCGCCACCGTGAGCACATAGGGCGAAGCCAGGATGCCATACCCCAGGAAGATCAATAGGAGCCCGGAGACCAGCAGTACCGCGAAACCCATCATGTAGTACACATCGTGCAGTGACTTGCCTTTGCTGTAACGGGTCCAGAAACGATACAGCAGGTAGATGGCCACCAGACCGGTGGCAAGGAGCAGGATCTTGTCCAGCAGGGTCATGTGCATTCTCCTTTCGATTGAGCGTCTCGCCCCAAAGCGCCGGGGGAAGGGCGTTCGGCATGTGAATTATGGCACATGCTGGTAGCTGCTTTCAATGACGAAGATCACAAGGTTTGTGGCATTTTTTCCCGCCACTACGCCTCCTCCACGCGCTTCTCCCAGAATCGCGGCCATACGAAGAGAATGACCAGGATCAGGCAGGTGATGGGCGCCAGCGCGAATAGCGAGAAGCGGCCAAGCTGTTGAGCTGTGACGAAGGCCAGTGGGATGCCGGCGGCGAGTTCAGTGGTCCCCGCCACAAGTCCGACGACACGCATCCAGGCGCGCGGCCTCATCAGGATGCCCACGGTGACCACTGCCCATCCCAGCATGGCAAGCCAGTGCAGCCGCTGCACGAGGACAAAGATCGGCGCGCCGTGGGTGATGATGCGGCTGGTGCTTGAGACGCCGTTCATCCAGCAGAAAATATAGGCGACGCCTGTCAGCAAGGCGACCAGCGTGCGGCTCCAGGAGATCCCGCCCACCGCCCGCATGAGCAGGAAGTAGATCAGCAGGTAGGGCCAGAATAGCGGGAAGTAGATGGGCGGCAGTCCCGCCGCCATGTAGGGCACATTCACGAACCAGCTGCCCAGCAGCGCCAGTACGATGCCGATGACGGACAGTAGGAAAGCCCAATCCTTCCTGGCGAAGAAGCCGTATGCGCTCACGGCAAAGAGCACCCCTGCAAGAATACCGAAATCCGCCATGATCGGGTGGATGTATTTGAGAAGGATCTCGCATCCCGGCTCCGCCGAGGGGGCGGACATGCCAATGTGGTACCAGTTCAAGAACAGTATGAAATGCCCCGCCAGGCCCATCACCGCCGAGATGATGGCCAGGACCCCTCCAAGACGATAGTTGACCTTCATAGCTGCATTCTCCTTTCTGAAGCGCGGTTTGTGCTTGGATACCGATGCGATCGATCTGACGGCCGCGGTGCGATCGACCATGGCGCAGCCGGCACAGTCAGGGTGGCGTGGCCTCGCCGGTGTGGCAAGAGCAACCCTGGTAATAAGCAGAATTGTTGTGCGCCGCGACGTAGACCACGGTGCCGGGTTCAACCTGCAGCTGGCAGTACTTCAGGAAGACAGGGTTGTCGGACCATGCGGGAACCCTGACGTCGCAGCCCACGTACACAGTCCCGCGCCAGTTGTCGTTGCACAGTGGCCCGGACACGACTCTGTCTGCCACCAGCTGCCTGCCGCCGAGCTGCACAATGACAGGCGCGGAATAGGGCACAGGCGTCGCCAAGAGCGCGTGTGCGAGTTCTTCCTCGCGCAGAAAACGCTCGCTCTCCGGGGCCGCCGGACACGCCGGGGCTTTGGCCTGGCAGGCGCTGATACCCGTCGCCAAAGCGCCCACCAAGAGCAGGAATATGGAGAGCCGCAAGCCTTTCTCCAAAGGGCCTCTTCTTTCTCTGATTCATGTGAAATCTAGCACAAATGGCCGGGGCATTCTTTGCCTTAAGGCAACTTGAGGCCGCCGGCAATGCGCTTGTTATAATGACCCCGTGAAGGCTGCCCCCGAAGTACTCCACCACGACCCGTTTTTCTCAACTTTGTCGAGGGACGACCTTGCACTGGCTTCCGCGAAGGCTGTCTCCCGCCGCTATGCGCGCGGTGAGAAGATCGTGCTCTATGGGGACGTCTGGCCGTACTTCTTGCTGATCTGGGAGGGGCAGGTGGATGCGATCAAAGAGTCGGGGGAGGGCCGCAGCCTGTTGGTGACCACGTTCTGCCCGGGAGACATCTTCTGGGGCGTTGCCTTCTTCCTGAAGAATGCCCCCATGCCAGTGACTCTGGAGGCGCGGACGGATTGCGCGCTCCACTTGTGGGCATGCGAAGATCTCCAACCCATCCTGACCAGGAATGGCGGCGCCCTGTGGAGCCTATCGCAGCTCATGGTCAGCCGCATGCTGCATGCCAGCGAGATGCTGGAGGGCCTTGCGTTCCAGCCGGTGGCGGGCCGGCTTGCTCGCCTGCTGGCCGACCTGCCGCACGAAGAGAAGGGCGGCGTCGTCTCACGCAGCCTGACACTGGATGAAATGGCTGCGCGCATCGGCACGACGCGCGAAATGGTGTGCCGTTTCCTCTATCGCTTCGCGGGGCAGGGCATGATCAGCATCACCCGCACGGAATTCTCCATCACAGATCGGCCGGCGCTGATGGACCTGGCGCAGAGCGTAAAGGGTTGAGTCGGCCTTAGGAGTCAGCCGTGGCAGCCATCGCTGGAGCTCGGGAAGTCAAGTATTGGCAGTACGCCCTCTGGCTGGCGCTGTTCACCATCGGCTACAACCTGCTTGAGGGCCTGGTTTCCGTATACCTGGGTATTCAGGACGAGGCGCTGACCCTCTTCGGCTTCGGCGTTGACTCGTTCATCGAGCTCATATCCGGCGTCGGCATCCTGGCCATGGTCCTGCGGATCCGACGGAGCCCGGAGACACCGCGCTCGCGTTTCGAGCGGACCGCGCTGCGCGTGACCGCCACGTCCTTCTACCTTCTGGCCGCCGGGCTTGCTGCCTCGGCAGCATACAACCTTCTCACCGGGCACAAGCCGGCGACGACGCTGCCCGGGATCATCATCGCCTTGATTTCCATCGCGGTCATGTGGGTGCTCGTTTTGGGCAAACGCAGGACGGGGGAGGCGCTCAGCTGCTCGCCGATCTTGGCCGACGCCAACTGCACGATGGTTTGCATCTACATGTCGATCGTGCTGCTAGCATCCAGCCTGATCTATGAGTTCACGGGGTTCGGCTTCGTTGACAGCCTGGGCGCAATCGGACTGATCTACTACTCTGTTCGCGAGGGGCACGAGTCATTCGAGAAAGCCGCCGACCTGGACGGCTAGCGCGCGGACCAGGGATTTCCCACAGGAGCCAAGTCAACTGACCACCGACATGTGAGCGGCAATTCGCGTGCATCACTGGCCCTTGACGGCCTCGCCGACACTCGCGATTCAGGATGATCGGCAGAAATGGAAAACCGGCTAATTCGCCGGTTTATAGGTCCCAACCCGTTCCACCGGGCGCCGGTTTCGGACCCGCCGCGGCCACGCCTCGCGCTGGACATCGGCGGATCACCCGCCGAACTCGTACGTGGGCATGCCGGTAACGTGGGTATCCATCCGGAACACGCCGCCAGCGTGCGGGAATCTCCGAAACGAGGCCGCGTCCGTCTTGGCTAACGCCGTGGTAATGAACAGCTCATTCATCCCCGGCCCACCGAATACGCACGAGGTCACGTTAAGGGCCTCGACGCCGAACTGCGCCAGCAGCGTGCCGTCAGGTTTCCACTGGGAGACACGCGCCCCGCCCCACAGTGCGATCCACAGGTTCCCATCCGCGTCGCTGGTCATGCCGTCCGGCCAGCCGAAGCTCTTGTCGAATTGGATGATGACGCGCGCGTTCATGATTCCCCCGGTATCGAGATCATAGTCAAATGCCATGACCTGACGGCTGGGCGTGTCTATGAAATACATGGTCTTGCCGTCAGGCGACCAGGCCAGCCCGTTGGAAATGCGGACGCGCGTCAGCAGCTTCTTCGCCTGCCCTTCGGGGGATACGGAATACAGCGCCCCAGAGTCTTCCTTTTCGTTGTGGTCCATGGTCCCGACCACAAACCGGCCGCGCGGATCGCATTTTCCGTCGTTGAAGCGGTTGTGCAATGATTCGCCGCGCGGAGATGGCAGCTTCCTGATGGTCTTCATGTCGGGCACGACCAACCGGAAGCCGCGCCGCTGCGCAATGACCAAGCCGCCCTCGCGGCGCGGTGCAAGGCATCCGACATAGTCGTCCAGTTGCAGGATGCGTTTTCCTCCGGCGTAGATGTGCCGCTCAAGAACATCGACCCAGTACAGCGTCTGCGTCTTGGCGTCCCACGCCGGACTCTCGCCCAGAGTCGCCCGGGCGTTGATGTATAGCTCGGGAAGCATCATCTTCGCGCAACCTGAAGATCACACACAATGGTCTCCGCCAATGTTACCACCTCACCAATGCCGTTCGATGCTTGTACAATCATGCTTTCCCACGTATACTGCGTTCGGTGAATCTGCTGATCGCCTTCCACCATGTAACGCTGATCGACGGCACCGGCCGCGATCCCCTGCCCGATGCAACGGTGGCTGTGCGTGATCGGCAGATCACCTATGCGGGGAAAGCACGAACCTGGCTGCCCTCTTTGGACGAGGACATCCTCAATATCGACCTCTCCGGCAAGTATCTCCTGCCCGGGCTTATCGATTGCCACGTCCATCTGGCGGCCAGCGGCGAACTGGATGCCCGGCTCAATGCGGATGATGGAACGATCGCGCTCAGGATTCTCCACAACGCGCGCCGCGATCTCCTGTCGGGCCTCACCACCCTTCGGGATCATGGCGGATGGAATGGGCTCGAATTCGCCACGCGCAACGCCGTCCAGCGTGGGGACTTCTGCGGCCCGCGCCTGGTGTTGACCGGCAAGTGCATCACGGGCAGCGAAGCTGCCGCGGCGCAATACGCGGGGATGTACCGCCTTGCCAGAGGGCCGGAGGAGGTGCGCAAAGCGATCCGCGAGCAGATCCGTCACGGGGCTAATGTCGTGCAACTGGGCATCACGGGCGCTGCGCTGGTCGAGGATGACGTTCCGGCGGCGACACAGCTGAGCGCTGATGAGATCCACGCCGCGGTCGACGAAGTCGGGAAAACGAACCGGCGGGTCTCAGCGGTTGCCCACGGCATCGACGGCATTCGCCAGGCAGTGCTGGCAGGTGTTCACAGTCTTGAGCACGGTACGTACCTGCATAAGGGACGCGATGTGATCGAAGAGATGAAGCGCCGCGGCACGATTCTCGTGCCGGCCCTCAAATCCGCCCATGATCTTGCAAGTGGCAGCACTTCAAAGGCGCCTGCATGGCTTGTAGAGAGGATGAGCCAGCACCAGGATGCCGCCAACAGATCGGTCCGCCTCGCGTATCAGTCCGGTGTCCCCATTGCGATGGGCAGCGGCGCGGCCACACCCCTCAACCGCCACGGGGAAAACAGCCATGAGGCCCGCTATCTACAGCTCGCCGGAATGAAGCCCATGGATGCGCTCGTTGCCGCGACCCTTACTGCCGCCAGGGTCCTGGACCTGGAAGCAGAGATCGGCTCCATCGAGGAGGGCAAGGCCGCCGATCTGCTGGTTCTGGATTCGGATCCACTTGAGGACCTCGGGCGCCTGGCGGACCGCAAGCAGACCAGGGCGGTGTTCCTGGGCGGCAAGTTGGTCGCTCGCCAGCCCACCGATTCCTATCCCAAGACGATCCTCGCTCGCGACTGCCTGCTTATTGGGCAGTAAGCCGCCGCCGCCCGGAGCTCGATCCAGTTCGATTGACGACATCCCCGCGCCGTTCGAATCGCACGGGGATCTCTATTTGGGCCTGCGGATCACGGCATCGACAACAGTCAACCCCCCGGCCTGATTAAATGTGTGCGTGGCGCGTATCCTTCCGCCGCCGGGCCCAAAACTCGAGACGGGTTCCTCACTGTAGTTGTCTTT
>JAZDHO010000168.1:0-11125 GCA_043805815.1 Chloroflexota bacterium | reverse complement strand
AATCGGACATTCGACGCCGTGCCGGCCGCGTTGGATGGCGACGGGGAGTTCCACTTCGTGCCGTTCGTCTCGCCGATCCTGGCCGAAGCAGGCTCCAACAAGCCGTGGCTGCAAGAGCTGCCAGACCCGACGACCACGGTGATGTGGAACACGTGGATCGAGATCAATCCTGAGACCGCTGAGCGGCTCGGGATTCAGGACCAGGACGTGGTGCGCGTGGTTTCCCCGATGGGTTCGGTGGAAGCCACGGTGTACAAGTATCCCGCCATCCGCCCAGACACGATCGCCATGCCATTCGGGCAGGGCCACGCGGTTTACGGACAATTCGCGGAGAAGCGCGGTGTCAATCCCGCGGATCTGTTGGGCACGCGCCTGAATGCGGCCGGCGACCTGGCATTTGGCAGCATGAAGGTCCGGATCGAGAAGACCGGAAGAACGCGTGAGCTGGCGCGGCTCGAGGGCGCGCTGGGCGTCTACGGTTTCGATGCGAAATAGCGACGAGGAGAGGCACTCGATGTCGACCGAACTGGGACTTCCGATGTTCACGAACACCTCCGAAGAGGACCTTGGCGGCCGCTGGGGAATGGTGATCGACCAGGACATTTGCACAGGCTGCCAGGCGTGCGTGGCCGCGTGCGCGATGGAGAACAACGTGCCGTACGTCGGCGAGAAGGACGCCGCATACGGCCGCAGCCTGCACTGGATCCGCATCGAACGCTTCTGGGAAGGCTCATTCCCCGAAGTGAAAATGACGCCCTATCAGCCCATGTTGTGCCAGCAGTGCCACAAAGCTCCTTGTGAACCCGTTTGCCCGGTGTTTGCCTCGGTCCACAGCGCGTCGGAAGACATCAATCTGCAGGTGTACAACCGCTGCGTGGGAACGCGCTACTGCTCGAACAACTGCCCGTACCAGGCACGCACATTCAACTGGCGGGACTATACCGACAGCCGGCGGCAGCCGGAGCTGACGACGCTCCAAAACCAACTCAATCCGAATGTGACGGTCCGCCGGCGCGGCGTGATGGAGAAGTGCACGTTCTGCATCCAGCGCATACGACATGCCGAGGACGCGGCGAACGCGGAGAACCGCTCGGTCGAGGACGGCGACACGGTACCTGCCTGCGCGCAGGCATGCCCGGCGGACGCGATCGTGTTCGGCAGGATCGACGATCCGGAGAGCCGCGTGAGCCAGGCGGCCCGGTCGGCGCGCGGCTACCACCAGCTGGAGGAACTTGGCACGCTGCCGCGCGTCACGTACCTGAAGGGAGAGACCGATGGCCATCGCGGCTAGACCGATGTCGCCGGCCAGGGCGCACGCGCAGGAGCACGATGATCCGCGCGAGCACCTGATGCACGATCCCAAGCCGCGCGGCGAGATGAACGCCATGGTGCTCGAGTCGATGCATACAGCCGGCTGGCGGTTCTATGCGGCGGCCGGGGTGCTGACGCTGCTGGTGCTGACCTGTTTCTTCTATGCCTGGTACTACATGATCGCGAACGGTCTTGGCGTGGCGGGCGTGAACCGGCCGGTGTTCTGGGGCATCTTCCTGGTGAACACCGTGTTCTGGATCGGCATCAGCCATGCCGGCACGTTCATCTCCGCCATCCTGCGTGTGATGAAGGTGGAGGGGCGCCGGCCCTTTACCCGTGCGGCCGAGCTGATGACGACGTTCGGCCTGGTCCAGGCTGGCGCCAGCATTTTCATGCATATGGGGCGCGTGTGGCTTGGGTACTTGTTGTTCCCGTTCCCTAATGAACGCGGGCTTTGGCCGAACTTCCACTCACCGCTGATGTGGGATTTCCTGGCGATCAACACCTATCTGCTGTGCAGCACGATGTACCTGTTCCTGCCGCTCATCCCGGATATCGCCATGGTGCGCGACCACGCCACGGGGTGGCGCAAGATCCCCTACCGCATACTGAGCCTGGGCTTCCGGGGCACGGAGGGCGAGTGGAAGAACCTGCAGACGGCCATGAACATCTTCGCCTTTGCGATCATCCCGGTGATGTTCTCGGTGCACACGATCGTTTCGTGGGACTTTGCCATGGCCATGCGGCCGGGTTGGTCATCCTCGGTGTTCGGACCCTACTTCGTCATCGGCGCGCTGCACTCGGGCATGGCGGCGGTGGCGATCGTGCTGTTCATGATCCGTTCGACGATGAAGCACATGAAATACTTCATCCGCGCGGAGCACTTCAACCTGCTCGGCAAATTGATGCTGATCGTTTCAATGGCCTGGGCGTACTTCTACTTCAACGACTACCTGGTGATGTGGTACGGCGGCGACAAGTGGGAGAAGATCCTCCAGGAGTTCACGGAGAAGGGCCCGCTTGGGTACTTGTGGTTCGCCATGCTGATCTTCAACATCGCGGTGCCCTGGCTGATCCTGTGGAACCGGAAATGGCGCAGCAGGCCCTGGTTGCTGGCCAGCGTGGGGCTGCTCATCAACATCGGCATGTGGCTCGAGCGCTACATCATCATCCCCGTGGGATTGACGATCAACCGCATGCCGTTCACGTGGCGCCTGTACGTACCGGCGATCGAGGTCTTCCTGACGATCGGCACGATCTCGCTCTTCCTGCTGCTGTACATGCTGGCCTCGCGCCTGATCCCGATCATCCCGGTCTGGGAGGTGCAGGAGGGCCAGGCCGCCCACATGCTGCGCAAGGTCGGCAAAGCAGAGGTGTCGACCGTGAGTGAGATCGAGTGAGGGAGGGTTGAAGCATGGCTGAACGAGTGATGCTTCTGGCGCTCTTCGACGACATCGAGCCCGCGGCGAATGGGATCGGGAAGCTACGGGATCTTGGTGTGGGAGATGAGGCCATCAACGTAATATCGGGATTGCCATTCCCCGCCCGTGTGCTCGGGCGGCCGGGCGCGGTCACCCACGTCTCCAGGATTGCCCTCGTGGGCTCAGCCTTGGGTGCGGTATTTGGCCTCTTCCTGCTGTACGGGACGGCATACCTGTATCCGCTGCACGTCGGCGGGCAGCCGGTGTATCCCGTCCCCATGGCCTTCATCACGATCTTTGAGATGGCGATGTTGGGATTCATGGGCTTCGCATTCCTGGGTTTGTTCGTGGACAGCGGGTTCCCGTCGTACACGCCGAAAGAATACGTTCCCGAGGTAAGCAGCGGCAAGATCGCAGTTCTGTTCCCCTGCGAACGCGCCGACGAACAGCGCTTCGTCGAGAGTCTGACCAGGGCCGGCGCCGAGTCCGTGAAGCCGGTGGAGGCGCGCCATCTATGAGTACGGCGTTCAGTGTCATTCTTAAACGGCTGGCCCCCGTGTTGGCCGCTGGCGCGCTGGTCCTCGCCGCGCTGATGATCTTCTCCTACGACGTTATCAAGATCGACTGGGTATCGTTCATGGAGGTGCAGCCCTCCTTCCGGCAGATGGAGGCGCCGTTGCCTGTCCCTGAGCGCTCCATCCCGGTGGAGGGGCCGGTCAGCATTCCGAACATGGGCGCGCCCGGCAATCCGGTTGAGGCTGACGCGACGTCGATCGCCCGCGGGACCGAGCTGTACGGCATCAACTGCGCCCCCTGTCACGGACTTGACGGGAAGGGGACGGGCCCTGTGGCGGCGTTCCTGCAGGAGAGGAAACCCGCGGACCTGACAAGCGCTGTCGTGCAGTCCCTCAGCGACGGCGCCATCTTCCTCACCATCAGCAACGGCAAACTTCCCTTCATGGTGCCGATGAACGAGAACCTGACCGTGCGCGAACGATGGGACGTGGTGAACTACATCCGCATATTGCAGGCACAGTAGGGATGGCCAACGTGGATGATCTTCGCAAAATCACCTATGGCGTCCTGATCGGTTTCGTACTGATGTTGGCAGTCTGGATCGGGTACCTGACCCTGCGGGGTTGCGGTTCGGGTGCCAACTGTGCGGGTGCCGTGCCCACGGCCGTGCGCACATCCATCCCAACCCTCATACCGGCAACGCAGCCGGCTCTGGTCCGATTGTTGGGCGCTGCAACTGCGATCCCGGTCTCGGTCGGGGGCGATGGGGTTGAGGCAACGGCCGCGCCGACGGAGTCAGTGCTGCGGCCAACGAACCCTGGCGGGCCGGGTGAGGCCATCAATCTCAGCGGCGATGCCGCGGCGGGCAGGTTGGTCTTCGAGCTGAACTGCCAGATCTGTCACAACGTGGAAGGCCGGGGCGGAAATCCGAATCCCGGTTCGACCGAGGCGACCATCCCGGCGCTTAATCCCATCGATCCGCGGCTCAAGAGCGAGGACTACCGGGAGATGGCGACCAACCTGGATCTGTTCATTGAGCACGGTTCGGTGCCGCCCGGGCCCAACCCGACGTTCTCCATGCTGGCCTGGGGCGACGACAGCCTGCTTGCGCCGCAACAGATCGCAGATGTGATCGCCTACATCATTCAGTTGAACCCATAGCGGCATTCGCCAGGGGGAAGGCCGCCATCAAGTACACAACAGCCTGCGCAAGCAGGCTGTTTTTTCGGTGCCATTCAAGTGGAAACGGTGGCACTGCCACCGTTTCGAGTAGCGGAGAGGGCGGGATTCGAACCCGCGTTCCCTTTCGGGAAACACGCTCTCCAGGCGTGCGCGCTAAACCAGACTACGCGACCTCTCCAAAGCGTTCAGAGCGCGGGGATTATAACATGCGGCTTCAGTGACTCACGGACTTGCTCTCCGCCGATTCTGTTTCCACACGCGACTTCAACATGCCCCAGCGGCTTGCGCCCAGGTAAAGGATCTCCAGGATCAGATCTTCGTAGGCGATGTTCTCCGCTGCGGCCTGGATGCACAGATCGCTGTAGCCCTGCGTCAGACCCGGGAGCGTATTGATCTCCAGCAGTCTGGGATTGCCGTCGGCGTCAAGACGGACATCCGTCCGCGAAACATCCAAGGCTCCCAGCAAGGTGTGAGCGCGCAGGGCGAGGTGCTGCAGCTTGCGATTCAATTCGGGGTCGACGATGGCAGGACACAGATATTCCGGCGCGCCCTCGGCGCCGACGCTGATCGATTTGGCTTCCTGACTGTAGATATTGGGCGTGACCGAGCGGCTGCTGTCCAGCTCGAGGATCGGAAAACGGTGAAAGCCGTCCTTTTCGTACCACTCCGGATGCCGACCAAAGGCCGCTGCATCGCGGCGCCCGAGTGTGCCGACGGTGAATTCGCGGCCAGGGAGGAAGGTCTCAACCAAAGCCGGCTGCGCATAGCGATCGATGACATAGCGCACACGATCGCGAAGCTCGGCCTCGTCACTCACGATGGCTTTGGCGTCGACACCCATGCCGGTACCCTCACGGGCGGGCTTGACGAACAGTGGGAAGTTGAGATCCGGTCGGAGGGATTCATCCCCAACGATGAATTCTTGAAATGGGGCGACGGGCAAGCGCCGATCGCGCCAGATTCGCTTGGTGAGGGTCTTATCGAGGGAGATGGCGTTTGTCTGCACACGGGAAGCCGTGTAGGGGATCTTCAAGAGCTCGAGCAGGGCCGGAACATGAGCCTCCCGGGCATCGCCTCCGAGGCCCTCCGCCATATTGAAGCAGATATCCGGCTTGTACCTTAGCAGGGCCTGCGGCAGGGTCGCGTCGGCCACGAGAAAGGTGGTCCTGTGACCATCCGTCTCGATGGCGGCCCTCATCTGGTCTATCGTCTCGATGCTGTCGAAGTCGGCAAACGCATCGGCCGGAACGCCGGGTGGCAAGGGCTGGCCATCGTCCTTGATATTGGCGATCACGGCCACGCGCCATTTAGGTTTGGCCGCCGCCCGGGCTTGGCGGGCCGGGGGACCTTCCGTGCGTGAGGTCATTGCGCTCCTCCTCTGGCAGATCAGACCGCGGCATCAGTATATATCAAGGCCGTCAGAATTCAAGAGGTCCACGACCGCCAGATGCCCACGCGGACATCGGGTAGCCTGTAGGCCGCGGCACGGCACCATGTTGTCGCCAGCCGGCCCTGGTCGTGGAGCGTAGGACCGGCGACATACACCGGTTCTGAAGTGCGCCGGGCGAAGGTTTGTGGAGCGGATGGATATGGAGATCCTCATACTTGGCGGCGCGGTAAGCCTGTGGGCAGCGATCCACTCATGGTTGGCTTCAAGTCGCATGAAGGAACTGGCTCGGAGAAAGCTCGGAGACCACACCGTGCGCGCCTACCGTCTGGCCTACAATGTGTTTTCAGTCGTGACCCTGGCGCCGATCGCGCTGCTGATGCGCGCCCTACCGGATCGCCCGCTCTACAGCGTGGATATGCCCTGGGCACTCGTCATGCTGGGGGGGCAGGCGATAAGTGCCTTGCTACTGATTCTGGCGCTGCTGCAAACGGACACGCTGCACTTCGCCGGTATCTCTCAGCTTCTTGCCGGCAAGCCCTCTTCGGGCATGGTGACAACAGGCTTCTATGGTCTTGTGCGCCATCCTCTTTACCTGTTTGGGTTGCTGATCCTTTGGCTGACTCCGCACATGACCGTTAGCGTCTTGACTGTGTATTCGGTCCTCACGATCTACCTTTTCGTTGGAGCGCTGCTGGAGGAGAGGCGGCTCCTGCAGGAATTCGGCGCTGCATACGAAGACTACCGCGCGCACACGCCAATGATCATCCCGGCGTGGGGGTGGCGGAGTCGGACGCGAGGCACCAGCGGGTGAGGTGGAACCGCGGCCCGATTGACGGCTGCGCGGTGCATTCGCTGCGCGCGAGCGAACCTCGGGGCCTCCCTCGCAGGCTTCAACCCAGCCGATAGGTATACTCGTAGAATGACCACTGTATCGTATCCCATGCGAACAAGGACGCCCATCCTGGCCCAGATGGTGGCCGCGGCTACGGCCGGCGTCATGCTCTACGTCGGCGCCGTGCTCGCCTGGGTGCTCGGTTACCAGCTCATTTACGCGGGCCGCATTTTTCCGGGTGTCTCGGTTGCGGGCGTGAAGGTCTCCGGCCTGATGCCTGATGCGGCCGCGCTGAAGCTCAGCCAGACCCTTTCGTACCCGATCAGCGGCAAGGTCGTATTGAGGGACGGTGACAAGGCTTGGACTGCCTCGCCCGCCCAGTTGGGCATGGTCTTTGACGCCTCTTCAAGCGCGCAGGCCGCCTATCGCATTGGCCGAACCGGAGGACTGCTCAACGCGCTGGATGGGCAGATGCGCGGACGCGGCTTCGGTTACGACGTCGCCCCGGTGATCATCTTTGATCAACGCGTGGCTTTTCAATACTTGCAGGGGCTCGCGGGGCAGATCAACCGGCCCGTGATCGAGGCGGGACTGCAGATCGAGGGCGCCAACGTGAGCGCGCGGCCCGGACAGGCCGGCCGGGCACTGAATATTGACGCGACCTTGATCTACGTGAGCGCACAGCTGCAATCCTTTCGGGACGGTGAGATCCCGATGATTGTCAACGGATTCGATCCGGCGGTTATGGATGTTTCCGTGCAGGCGGACCAGGCGCGCACGATACTGAGTCAGCCGATGGTGCTGCAGCTGGCGAACGCGCAGACGGGCGATCCAGGCCCGTGGGTGTATGACATTCCCGTGCTGACGAAGCTCATCGGCGTGCAGCCGGTGCAGGGCTCCGCTAAGGCTGAACTGCAGCTGCTGCTCAACCCGGATGAGCTGCGGAAGCTGCTGAAAGCCCTTGAGTCGCAGGTCAACCGCCTGCCCGCCAACTCGCGCTTTCATTTCCTCAATGGAGAATTGATCGCGTTGACGCCATCCGTGACCGGCAGACGGCTGGATGTGGAGGCCAGCATACGGGGCATCAACGACGCACTCCTGGACGGTCAGCATACCGTGGCGCTCGTGGTTGAGGAGGCGCAGCCAGATGTCCCGGAGACGGCGACCGCCGCGGAATTGGGCATCACGGAACTGCTGCCGAACGGCGTGCAGACCTCCTATTTCCGGGGATCAAGCCCGGCGCGCATCCAAAACATCAAGACCGCGGCGGCGCAGTTTGACGGCGTGCTCGTGGGGCCTGGCGAGACCTTCTCCATGGGCGAGGCGATGGGCGATATAAGCCTGGATAACGGGTTCACTGAAGCCCTGATCATCTATGGCGGACAAACGATCAAGGGTGTCGGCGGCGGGGTGTGCCAGGTAAGTACGACGCTATTCCGCACGGTGTTCTTTGCCGGATTCCCAGTGGTCGAGCGCGTGCCGCATGCATACCGCGTATCGTACTATGAGCAGACGTCGGGAGGCATCGATCCGAATCTTGCGGGGATGGACGCAACAGTCTATTTCCCGTTGGTTGATTTCAAGTTCAGGAATGACTCACCACACTGGATCCTGATGGAAACCTCGGTGGATGATAGCTCGCGGTCGCTGACCTGGCGGTTCTACTCGACCTACGACGGCCGGACCGTGCAGTGGGGAAGCAGCGGGCCACAGAGTGTGGTACCGGCTCCAAAGGCCTTGTTCCGCATCAACGCAGATCTCAAGCCGGGCCAGATCACGCAAGTGGACTACGCCGCCAACGGAGCTGACGTGAATGTGCAGCGGACCGTGTCGAAGGACGGAGCCGTCCACCTCCAGGACAGCTTCCAGACGCACTACGAAGCCTGGCAGGCGGTTTGCGAGTATGCCCGCGGCATGAACGACCCGGAGAAGACGGCTGGCCGTAAGGAGCCGCCGCTGTGTCAGCCTCCAACTTCCTAGCATGGTAGAATGACAAACCCGCAGCCAATTCCATGACGTGAGAGCGTTGATCACGCGGACTTGCCTGCGGCCATACCGTGCCCCGAGGTGGCAATGATCAGTCAGGAACTTCTCGATATCCTGCGTTGTCCGAATTGCGTTCGAGAGACCGAAGGCTTGCTTAAGCTGTACAAAGATGCCTGGCTGATCTGCCAGGATTGCGCACGGAAGTATCCGATCGTCGACGACATCCCCGTGATGTTGATCGATGAGGGGGACAAGTGGGTCACGACGGCTGAGGCGCAACTGCCGATCCCGCCGCCTTCCAAGTAGCGAGGAGTGTTGCCAGGCATCGACGAACTGGTGGCGGACCTCATCGGCACCGACGAATCCGCCGCCGAGACGGCCGTGTCCGGGCTCGCCGAGGGCGGCGAACCTGCTGCAGCGGCCATGCTTCACTTACTCGGATCGGCCGATGCGGAGCACCGATGGTGGGCAGTGCGGGTACTCGCAGCTATGCAGGCTCCGCCGACAAGCTGGCTCCTTCGGGCGCTTGGGGATACGGAGGCGGATGTGCGGGCGGCGGCCGCCCTGGCACTGGGGGCTCACCCAGATGAGACTGCGGCGACCTTGTTGGTGCGGGCGCTCGGCGATGAGGACAGCCTCGTGGCCATACTGGCAGTCAACGCCCTGGTCAAGATCGGAGGCGCTGCTGTGCCGCTGCTTATTGACAGCTTCGTCGGGGCGCCTCGACGAAGGCAGATCCACATCATGCGAGCCCTGGCGGAACTGCGCGATCCGCGAGGGATCAGGTTGATGTTTGCGTCACTCGAGCAACATTCGGCTGCGCTGCAGTACTGGGCGCAGGAAGGCCTCGAGAGACTGGGCCTGAATATGATATACCTTAAGCCGGACTAGAGCATGAACAGATTGCTTGATTCAGTGAAACGCATTGGACTGCCTGGTTTTGGCGCATTGCTGGCGCGTGCGCGGCGACTCTCTGCACGGCAGCTCGTACTTTGGGGAGTGGCGTTGGCGGTGGCCATCGGCCTGCTGGTGATCACGCGCAGCCTCACTACCTGCTGGAGGCTCACTCCGCTGCCGGGGATCGCACCGGCGTATTGTGCCGGCACGAGCGTCAATCCGCTGGGGACACCGGTTCTGAGCGAAACCGGCGTCGAGAGCTTGCCCCCCGCGCCGGAAGCGGTTGCACCCGAGATCGAGTATCCAAAGTGGGATGGTGGCAGCCGGGTGAATGTTGCGTTCTTTGGCCTGCGAGGCGGTGAGACAGCAGGCGAGGATTGTCCGCTGTGCACGGACACGATCATTGTCTTCACGGTCGATCCGGTTTCCAGGACCGCGGGCATGATCTCGGTGCCGCGCGACCTGTACGTGAACATCCCCGGAAGCAGCGGATGCAGCGGGTCCAACGACGGATTCTGCCGCATCAACACCGCCTGGACCACGGGCGAGGCGTTGAAGCTCCCGGGAGGCGGCCCTGCACTCGCGATGAAGACCGTTTCGCTCTTCCTGGGAGTCCCGGTCCACTACTACGTTCAAGTTGACTTCGACACGTTCATCGACATGGTCAAACTGATCGGCGGGATTGAGGTGTACATCGAGCGGGACTACAAGCTGAAACGTCTCGGCGGTGGAAGGGATGTCATCCGGATCACGTGCTGCGGCGTGCGCCACCTCGGCGGCGAGGCGGCCCTGGCCTACGCGCGCTGCCGCTCCGCGAGCCAGGGCTGCGATGATGGTGATGTTGGCCGCTCGCATCGCCAACAGCAGGTGATCTTCGGCATCCGGGACAGGGTCCTCGATCCGAAGCGCTTTCCCGACTTGATGGCTCGCGCCCCAGAGCTCTACAACACGCTGCAAGCCGGTATACAAACCAATATCCCCTTTGAAGACGGGCTCAAGTTGGCTGCGCTCATGCGAGAGATACCTATTGAGCAGATCCAGACCGGCGTGATCGATGATCACATGGTCAGCTTCGGCAACGTCACGCTGGGCGGCCAGAACGCGGCTGTGCTGCTTCCCATCCCGGACAAGGTCCGTGAGCTGCGGGATCGGATATTCACCACGGGTGGGCCGACCAGCCCGATGGCGCAGGGGGATCCCACCGCACTGATGCAGGCGGATGGAGCGCGCGTTCAAGTCACGAACAACTCCTACACGGCGAGCCTTGACCAGCGAACAGGCAACTTCCTACGGTCGCAGGGCATGCAGGTGACGGGCCTGGGTACCTCAACGGGAGCCTCGGACATGACGGTAGTGGTCCTGTACTCCCCCAAGCTCTACACTCTGAGATACTTGATCAATCCTCTCGGGATGATCGCGACGAGCCATCAGATCCAATTCAGGCCGGATGCTGCAGCGCCGGTTGATGTTGAGATCAGGCTTGGCAACGACTGGGCGGGTAGGCTGCCGCCAGGATACTAGCTGGCGGCTGCGGTGCTGCCGACCCAACCATCAAGAGGTCCGTCACTCAGGCACGACGCTAAAGTGACG
>JAZDHO010000167.1:0-34349 GCA_043805815.1 Chloroflexota bacterium | reverse complement strand
CGGCAGTTCGCATTCGAGGACTCCGCAAGGCCTCAAGGAGGTCACATCCGAGGACCAAAGGGATCGGAAATTCGAGAACGTGCTGAACGAATTCTATGACGAGGTTGTTGCCGCCGTTCGTGATGCCGAATCGATCCAGATCTTTGGGCCGGGCGAGGCAAAAGGCGAATTGGAAAACCGCCTTGAACGGGCGGGGCTCAAAGCACACGTTCTTGCCATTGAGGCCGCAGACAAGATGACTGATCGCCAGATTGCTGCGAAGGTAAGGAAGCGCTTTCAGCCCTAAAGCAGGTCAGGGCGATCAAACCCGGACGAACAGGAGAAACAGCTCATGATGCCAATTGGTGATGACAATACCGCTCGCAGAACGGTTCCAGTGGTCACGTATGCGTTGATCGCCTTGAATGTTCTTGTGTTCTTTCTGGAGCTGACGGGCGGAGAGACGCTTATCACGCAGTGGGCCTTCGTCCCGAGCCGGTTCCTGGGCGATCCCGCAGGCGACTTCTTGACGCTCTTCAGTTCGATGTTCATGCATGCCGGGTGGTTGCACCTGGGAAGCAACATGCTCTACTTATGGATATTTGGCGACAACGTGGAAGACCGCTTCGGGCACATCCAGTACCTGATCTTCTACGTGCTCTGCGGCCTTGCAGCAACCTTTGCCCAGTTGGCCTTCAATACGGACTCCATTATCCCGAACCTGGGCGCCTCCGGGGCAATTGCCGGCGTGCTGGGGTCTTATCTCCTGATGTTCCCACAGCAGGCAGTCAGAGTGCTGGTGGGCAATCGCATGACCGCGCTGTCGGCACTCATCGTCATTGGCGGCTGGTTCGTGCTGCAGCTGTTTAGCGGCGTTGCCTCCGTTTCAAGCACGGTTGACACGGGAGGCGTGGCTTTCATAGCGCACATCGGCGGCTTTGTTGCGGGATTCCTGCTAACCTTCTTGTTTAGAGGGAATTCGGCGCGGCGTTTGACTGGATAGATTGCGGCATGCACTCAGGTTGCGCACCGAGAACGATTGTGGTGCCGGAAAAGCGGAGTTGGAGATGCCGGGAATGAGCAAGCAGGTGGCTTCACAGGACGGCGTGACGACTTCAGGCAAATGTTCGCTCTGGAGCACGGATCCTGCGCAAAGGAGGTGAATTCGCACCCATTGGGCCTTTTGTCGACTGTCTCCGCCGAGGACATCATGAGCGGCCGGCACCTTTGTAAGTGGAGAGGAGCGCGGACCCCCGGTGGCCCGATTATCTGTGGCGGGAAAGAGTGCAGGCAGCCGGGCAGCGCCTTGCCTCTCGTATTCGGTGGAGTTGCCTGGGCCAGACGCTGTGGCCGCGTACCGCCCGCGATATACCCACTCGGTGGCGCAATCTGGAAATGGAAATCGCGGGGTGCGCTGGAGAGGTCAAAAGTCAACCTGAGAGCGCCCGGTGGCGCTGCATCAGAATGGGATCCACCACACAAAGAAAGGACAATTGCGAGATGCAAATCACATGCTTCAATGACCAAAATACCTGGACCGTTAGTGGAATCAATATGGCTGCCGCGAGACTCAGGTTTGCCCTGGGCTTTTCCGATACTACGTTCTACTGCCCCAAGTGCGGCAAGGGCAACGTCGTATCCAAGGCGAACTTCCAGCCGTCCGCAAATGCGCCGCAAGGCGGCGTAGCGTCCAAACCGGTCGGCCCTGCTTCCCCCATGCCTGGCGCCGGCCCGGCATTCTCCGGAACGCGTCATGGCACCGTGCTGGTCAGGAGTCTGCACGTCCGCAAGGACCACAGCACGAAGGCCGAGACGATGGCCGGCCTGGTCAAGGGCGATAAGGTGGATATCATTGCCACCTGGAACGACGGAAAGAACACCTGGGCCCAGCTGGGTCCGGAGCGCTGGTCGGCGATTGTGTACAACGGCGAAGCCCTGATCCGGCTGGATGATTAGTCATCCGCCGCAGGCAAGCCCTCGCTTCGAGATGGGCAGAGACAGGCGGCGTCTGTCTCCGCCCATCCTTGAGAGCAGTCTCAACCGACCGTGCGCAACGAGAACGCCCGGCAGACTTCTGGCGGCTGCCCCCATCCTGGGGATTGCCCTGTCGGCCGCCTGGCGCTCTGTCGGTCCTTACTTCCGTAGCTGCCCGTGGGCGGCAGCTCCAAGCCAGCAACTTGGAACCAGCAGTCAACTTTCGATAGGAGGCGCAAACGCCCGGCACAATGAAACATGAAGTAAGTGCAGAGATGCAACAGTGTATTCAGAACTGCACCAACTGCCGCAGCATCTGCGTGCAGACGATCGAGCATTGCCTGCGCATGGGCGGCAAGCACGTCGAGGCCTCTCACGTCAAGAGCCTCTCGGACTGCGCGGATGCCTGCCGCATCAGCGCGGACTTCATGCTGCGCGATTCGGCCTTGTACACGCAGGTATGCGGCGTCTGCGCCGAGGCATGCGCGCGTTGCGCAGAGAGCTGCGCCCAATTCGGGGACGATGCCCAAATGAAAGCCTGCGCGGAGGAGTGCCGCCGCTGTGCGGCGTCTTGCCGCGAGATGGCGAAAATGAAAATGTAGTTCATTGACCCTGGGCGCCGTCGGCGGCTTGCCTTTCGGAGAGGAATCGATCCTCGCTAGAATCGGTCGCTTGCGGCGAGCCAACTTTGACACGAGGCGGCTCCGGGCCGCCGTCATGCATCGTGGCGCCGCTGGGCGCCACGACTGTCGAGCATCGCACGCCTCACCACCACCTGTCTACCAAGGACTCTCACCCGCCTCCCGGCACATACCTCGCCGTCAGCAGCGGGCAGCGCGCCTGTTCTGCCACCTCATCCGTGACCCTGGCCTCGTAAAGATGCCGCAGTCCGCCAAAGCCGTACGGCGACCCCATGCAGATCAGATCGTAGCTGCCGTCCTTCATCTCTGCCAGGATCTCCTCCACTACGTTCCCTTGGCGCGCCTTGATCGACGCCGTCATGCCAGCGGTGCGGGCTGCTTCCAGGCCCGCGCGCAGGTTGCGCCCGAGAAGGCTATCGGTGCTTTCCAGATCCCGCCAACGCTCGCGCTCCACCCGAGCCGTCGGATAGTCGAGATCCACGGGCGGCGCCACATGCAGCAGTGTGGCTCCCGCCCCGGCCGCGGCTCCAAGCCTGAGGGCCAGATGCTCCGCCGTGATCTCGTAGCCCAGGCCGCCGAGGCAGATCAACAGCTTGCGCAACGGAAGGCAAGCGTGCGGCACATACAGCACCGGCGTGGGTATCGCCTCGAGCAGGTTGCGGATGGAACGACCCACCAGCAAACGTTGCAGGAGTGGTCGACCCAATGGCCCGAGGACGGTGATCCCGTCTGCCTGCCGCGCGGCTCGCGGGACGACCTCCTCGCACTTGCCGGTCTGCCGGTCGATCGAGTAATGCAGGCCCGTCGCGGTGAACAGCGCAGCAGCGCGGTCCAGCAGGTCCTTCAGTTCGGACCCTCCCGCCTCGCTGCCGTCCGCCGCGTTTTCGGAGACTCCCAGCAGCCGGATTTCTGCACCGATGGCTTGCGCGGCCCAGGCACTGTACTCGATGGCGGGCCATGTGCCCTCGAAGCCGTTGGTCGAGATCAGGATCACGTTTTTCATGTCATCCCACATTTCGGAAGGCCACGCCCATCAATCCGGCGCCAACCAGCACCAGCGGCGTCGGCACACCCGCCAGCAGGGCCGCGAGCCCCAATCCGCCGATCAACAGCTGGCGTCTACGGATCTGTCCGCTTCCTCGAAACAGCTTCCAGGCGGCGTATGAGATCAGCATGGCGACGGCCGGAAGCATGCCGCGCACAAAGCTGTACATCCAAGCCTCGCCTTCGAAGCTCTGCACCGCGAGCGTTACCAGAAGCATGCTTATCGTTGGAGGCAGGATCGAGCCCAGCAGCGCGGCGACTGTGCCACCGAGCCCTCCGGCCGCATACCCGATGAACATCGCCAGCTTCAACGCCTCGCTTCCCGGCAGCACGTTGGAGAAACCAACCGCCTCCACGAACTGCGTCTCGGTCATGATGCGCCCCACGGCATCCTTGTACAGCAACCCGACGGAGGCGGGCCCGGAGGACGTCAGTAGATTGATTCGCAGGAACAGCCAGAATAGCCTCAGCCAGACCAGGATACCGGAAGAACGATTCGCTTCCGAGGCGGAGACGGGAACGCGCACCTCGTTCATCGGAAGATCAGCACCCCCAGCACGCCGGCGGTGAGCAGGACCAATGGAGGCGGCACACCCCGCACGTACCCGATCAGGCTGGCGGCTCCAAGAATCACGATTCCCCAGTCAAAGGATTCACCGACGCCGCCGACGACCAGCTTGGCAGCGACGTAGAACATCAGAACCGCCACCGCAGGGCCCAGGCCTTCGACAAATCGGCCTACCCAGACCTCGCGCCTGAGGCGATGCAGGGCAACAACCACTCCCAGGATGAGCACAGTTGGCGGAAGGATCGATCCCAACAACGCCGCACCGGCCCCGGGAAGTCCGGCTGCCCGTAAACCCGTGAACATGGCCAGTTGCAGCGCATCGCTTCCAGGCAGCACGCTCGAGAACGATACGGCCTGCACGAATTGCTCCTCTGTCAGAATCGTGCCGACGGCTTGCTCGTGCAGCAGACCCACGGAAGCTATGCCGGAGGTGCTCAGCAGATTGATCTTGAGGAACAGCCAAAAGAGAGCGATGACCGTGTTCACCAATGCATCCCAACATTCCTAAGGCGCAGCCGCCTGCAACCCTGGCCCCACGAGGAGACAGGGGTCTTCCTGCCCGGGGCTACCGCAGGTTCTTCAAGAGATACAATTCGCCGCGGGCGAATCCCCGGTCAAGGTAGTACTGCCGCGTGCCCACTGCAGAGATCACCGCAAGGTTTTCAAAGCCCGCCCGGCGCGCGAGCTCCTCGGCCCGCTGCAGGAGCCGCGTTCCCAGGCCGGTGTGCTGAGCCGAGCCGGCCTTCTCAGCGCCGACCGCCAACGACTGACCGTACACATGCACCTCTCGGATCATTGCGGCCGCCTCAAGTTCGCGGATGCCGGTCGGCGGCGCCTCGGCATCGGGCAGCGACAGGCGCAGGAAGCCCGCCAGCCGGTCATCCGGGGTGTCAACGGAGATGAAGTGCTCCTCGGCATGGTGGGCCGGGTAGACCAGGTCGTTCATCTCCAGCGTGGCTGCTTCGATCTCTTTGCAGCGCACCTCTCTGCAACGAACGCACTGACAGCGTGTCCCCCTTCGTCTCAGTTCCGCGTGAACATCCTGCCGCAAGCTTGTGCGGCGGTTTCCCTCCACCACGTTCGTCGAGGGGATGTCCCGGATCACGCGATTCACGCGGCAGTAGCGCGGGATGGTCGGTTTGAGGTCTGCCAGCAGGTCAATGAGTTGCTGGGTTGTGTACGGTCGGAACTCACCGCGCAGCCAGTAATCGTACAGCTCGGCGTTGGCCAGCAGCTGGTTTGGATAGATCTTGATCTCATCGGGGCACAATCCGCTCCAAAGCCGCCCAAAGTCCTCGCGATCCGAATCGGCCGTTGCGCCGCGCAAGTTCGGCATCCAGTGCAGCACGATCTTGAAGCCAGCGGCCCGCAGCAGCGCCATGGCACGGCGCGTGCACTCCACATCGTGCCCGCGCTTATTTAGCCCAAGAATGCGATCGTCCAGGCTTTGCGCGCCCATCTGCACCTTGGTCACGCCAAGAAGTCTCAGCCAGCGCACCTCGTCAGGCGTGATCTCGTCCGGCCGGGTCTCGATCACCAGTCCCACGTTCCGATGCGGTGCGCCCTCGTTCAATGCATGCACCGCGCCCAGATCTTGCGCATCGAATGCCCCGCCCGCATCTTCGAGTCCTTCGCGCACTTCTGGCCGGATCCCTTCTTTCTGCGCCTCATTCAGCGCATCAAAGCACCGCCGCACGAACCACGCCTGGTAGTCACGCTTGTATGAGCTCCAAGTACCGCCCAGGATGAGCAACTCGATCTTGTCCGTCGGATGGCCAAGATTTTCGAGCGCAGTCATCCGGGACATTATCTGCGAATACGGATCAAAGTCATGCTCCAGGCCGCGCATCGCGCCGGGTTCGTCGGGGAGATACGACTTCGGCATACGCGCATCCGTGGGGCAGAAAATGCATTTCCCCGGGCACGGGTACGGCTTGGTCAGCACGGTCACGGTCGTCACGCCCGAGAGCGTCCGCACCGGCTTCATCCGCAGCCGTTCCAGCAAGTGTGTGTCGGACCCCAGCTCGCCGAGGCGCACCATTTCATGGTAGGCAGCGACCAGGACATACTTGCCCAAATAGCCGCCTTCCGCCAGGGGATGCCTGCGCAGGGCCTCCGTCACTCCGGTTCCGCACTGGACCTCACCCATCACACGGCGCGCGAGCGTCAGCCACTCCGGTTTGATGGCGTGGTTCTCAACCCAGGCTTGCTGTTTCGCGGTTCTCATTCGACACGTAGTTCGTCGAGAAAAGGATGAAAGATTATACCCATTATAATGACCGCGTGAATTCGGCGACCGCCGAGCGTCTGCTGGACATCAACCGCCGGTTCTACAGCGAACGCGGTCGCGACTTCTCCGAGACGCGCGAGCGCGTTCAGCCTGGCGTCCGCCGTATCCTGGAGAGCCTGGGCGGTGATGAATCCATCCTGGATCTCGGATGCGGCAACGGGTCATTCGCGCGGGAACTGTCCCGGCGCGGTCATCGCGGTCAATATCTGGGCATGGACTTCAGCGCTCCACTGCTGGAGCATGCCCGCCGGGCCAGATATTCACTCCCAACCAGGTTCGTGCAGTCAGATCTGGTGCCGCGAGCGCTTGCCAGTTCCGTCATCGACAGTACGCTTGCCTCTTCCCCTTCGCACGATTCAGTCCCGTCGAACATCGAAGGCTGGTCAGGGGGCACGGATCTGTGGTCAGTCGTCACTTCTTTCGCGGTCCTCCACCACATCCCGGGGCGCGACCGCCGCCTGGCACTGCTCGCACTGGTCCGCGGCTGGCTGCAAACGGGTGGCATATTCGTCCATTCCAGCTGGCAGTTCTCTGCCAGCCCGCGATTGCAGGCCCGCATCCAGCCATGGTCCAGCGTGGGGCTTGAGGCGCACGAGCTGGATGAGGGTGACTACCTGATGGATTGGCGGCGCGGCGGGAGCGGGCTTCGTTACGTTCATGAATTCCACGAGGACGAGCTTGCCGATCTGGCGTCGGAGAGCGGCTTTGTTGTGGCCGAAACTTTCTATTCTGATGGCGCAGACCGCAAATCGGGCCTGTATCAGGTCTGGCGACCTGCCTAGCTACCCTTCGCAGGCACTCAGGAGCCGGCCATGCAGCTCGCTGTAACCCGCCAAGTCAGTACTTCCATCGTGGACTGCGAGCTCACCTTCCTGGACCGCGAGCCGATCGACGTCGCCCGAGCCCGGAAGCAGCATTCGCTATACGAGGCGGCGTTGAGGGATCTCGGCGTGGCCGTGCTTTCCCTGCCGGAAGAGCCGGACCTCCCGGACTCTGTCTTCGTGGAGGACACCGCGCTTGTTCTGGACGAGTGCGCCATCATTTTGCGCCCGGGTGCGGCCTCGCGCCGAGCTGAGACAGAGTCCATCGCCCGGATCCTGGCGCCGTTCCGTAGGCTGCTTCACATCCAGGACCCCGCCCGCGTGGATGGAGGCGATATTTTGCGGGTGGGGAAGCGCATCTACGTCGGGCTTACCCGACGGAGCGACACCAATGCCATCGAGCAGATGCAGGAGATGCTCACACCTCTTGGATACGACGTGCATCCGGTCCCGGTGACCGGCTGCCTGCATCTGAAGTCGGCGGTAACAGAGGCCGCTCAGGATGTATTGCTCTTGAATCCGAATTGGGTCGATCGTGGCACCTTTCACGGCGTAAAGATCCTCGAGATCGACCCGTCAGAGCCTCACGCGGCGAACGCGCTGCGGATCGACGAAACCGCCATCTACTGTGCCGCCTTCCCGCGGACGCGAGCGCGCCTCGATCTGGCTGGCATTCGAATTGTCGTCGTGGAAGCCGATGAATTGGCCAAGGCGGAAGGCGCCCTGACGTGTTGTTCGCTGATTCTGAGCGTCTAGGGCCGTCCCCCAGCCACTTGGCACTTGGCTGATCGTCTGATATACTTAGAACGTATGTTCTGTGGAGGAGTAGACATTGCCGGCGCCCGCCGCGACGGCTATCCAAGCGGCGAAAGAGACTAGATATGGCAGACGAGACGATCGAGACAATCCAGAAAGGGCTTGCGGAGACGCGCGAGAACCTGGCTCATTGGATCGGGACCACACCACATTCGAAGAAGGTGATCCAGTGCTGTTCTGAGGACGACACCTGTGTGGATGAGCACATACATATCATTGACCAGTCACTGGAGAAGATCCGTGGAGGCACATTTGGGGTCTGCGAGGTCTGCCACGAGCAGGTTGACGATGTCCTTCTCAAGATGGACTACACCGCCACCGTATGCCTGAGCCACTTCACCGAACAAGAGCTGCGCCAGCTCGAATCGGAACTGGAGCTGTCGCAGGTCGTGCAGCGCGGCCTGCTTCCGCAGCAGGCGCCCAGTATTCCCGGCCTCAGCATCGCCGCGTTCAGCCGGCCGGCCCAGATCGTGAGCGGCGACTACTTCGACTTTGTCCAGTTCAAGGATGGTGCGCACGGGATCGTGATGGCGGACGTGAGCGGCCACGGGGTCTCCGCCGGCATGCTGATGAGCAGCCTGCAGACGGCGTTCCACACCCTGGTACCGCTGTCGGACTCACCCCTGGATGTCCTGGAGCGCATCAACCACCTGTACGCGCACAACATCAGCTTCACCACCTTCGTGACGATCTTCTTTGGGAGGCTGGATCATTCCACCCGCCTCTTCTCCTACGGAAGTGCCGGGCACAATTCGGGATACCTGTATCGGGCCTCCACCGGCGAGGCGATCCTGCTGCACCCCACAGGCCCGGCCATCGGATTAATGGAGGGGTTCAGGGTCCACCTGGAGCAGGTGGAGCTCGGCTCCGGCGATACGCTGGTCCTCTACACCGACGGCGTGACCGAGGCCATGAACACCCAAAGCGCGCAATGGGGCCTGGACGGCCTAGCCGAGGTGATCCGCCTGAACAACCAGCTCGCGCCCGAGCAACTCATCCAGAAGATCCTGCAATCGGTGAACCAGTTCATGGATGGCAGCCCGCTGGAAGATGACGCTACCCTTGTTGTCTGCAGAGTTGCCTGAGATCCACTGAGATGCAATAGAGACGTCGCGGGCGACGTCTCTATTTGATGTCGCATCGCTCAATCGGCGACGTTATCCAGATTGGCGACGTACTGCCACCAATTATTGTGGATGCCATTCTTTCGGCCGGCGGTCTTTGGCAGATGGCCCATCCACCATCGCTGATAGGTTCTCTCTGAGCCACCTCCCCACTCTGAGGCGGATATCATGCGAACGTCGCCCTGAAAGTCCGGAAACCTGAGCCAGTCGTGACACTCGGAGGCGACGAGCCTGGGGCTGCCAAGATCATAGTCCTTTACGCCGTTCGGCGCGTAGTGGACCGAGCCGACGCCCGATTTTCCCGGCGCGATCTTGTCAAAAAGAATGAACCTCTCGAACAGGTTCAGCTTCTGATCCGGCCTGATCGTGGCAGGCACGCGGTTCGGCTTGTAGGCCCAGGCGAGAAAATCCAGGCTGCCAAACAAATGGGCCAGGACGGCCTCGGCGCGATGATTGTATGAGTGCAGCATCTCACCCACGTCACGCTCGAACGAAAATCCCATGATCACGAACCTGCGCTTGCAGGCCGCGGTCTGGGTCAGCGGCGGTGCATTACACCAGAACGCCTTCGCGCCAGCCATGACGGATTCGTACATGCCTGCGTGCGGGTAACCCATTACCCACACCTCGTCGAGCTGCCGGCTTTCGACCTTACGCACGACGTTGAACCGCTCCAGGATGGCCAGGTAGTCGATTCCGGGAGGCGTGTGTGGCGCGGCGGTGCCTCGAAGGACTTCCCGGTACGTGTTCGCGTCGTAGCGGAAACCGTCCGCCAGGACGGGAAACTCGTCGAGCTCAATGCGCTCGGCAATCTGGTACCGCACCAGCCCGCCGCTGGCCTGCAGCACGTCGGCAATGAAGCGACTGGCGAGGCTGTCCGGACGCGCCCAGTCCATGTCCGCCTGCAGCTTCCGGCGCGTCGATGTGTCCATGGTCGGATTAAGAATTACAAGCAGGATCCTGGGATTGCAGATCTGTGCCGGTTCGTTGGGACTGTCCGGAAAGCCCCGGGCCGCGACGGATGCGCCGCTTGCAACGGTACCGTGCGACTTTGCAGATCGGCGGCCAAACAAGGAATTGAAGAAGTCCCTCAGTGTCATTTCCCTCGTCCTTGCGGCGATGACCTGCCGCCAGCGATCCTTCTCACCAACAATGCATCCACCTGGCTTCGAAGCCGACCGGTCAGCTACGGCGTGTCTGCCGCAAAGTAGATCCTATCGCGCAACGCGAAGTACAACACATGATTCGGACTGATGCCCATGGCCGTCACTTCACCGGCAGGCATCGCATTGGCGCGCCCGGCCAGCGGCCGAAGCTGGCCCTGGAGCTCAAGAGAGCGGGCCGTGAATCGGAAAACGCCCTGGCCGTCCGCATCCAGCAGGAGCAGCGAGGCATCCGGCGCCGGTGAGAACATCATTTGCGTGAAGTGCGCCTGCGCGAAGAGCTCCTGGTCCCGGTAGGCCTCAATCGGATTGATCAGGGAGGCGGGATCGACGCAGCGTGTGGGCACGGCTTCGAGGCGGCTGTACGAACACGTGGAGATTCGGCCGTCAGAATGCAGGACATACAGGTCATCGGCATTGACCGCCAGATCGATGGCATCCTCAAGTTCCGGGATCTGCCCGCCAAAGAAGAAGTACGGCCGGTCCACAAACGTCCCGTCCTCACCTGCGTACACCCATACGGCCCGAGCCTGGGCATCCAGCACATAGAGGTTTCCGCTGTCCAGCGTGAGGGACCGGATGCGCCCCCAGTTCGTATCTGGCGTCGCCAGCGGGACGGCCCGCGCCACTTGGCCCGGTGCGCAGTACAGCAGATCCCCGGTGGCATCCACGCCGAGCATGGTCGCGTTGAGCGTATTGAGGACGGGCAAGGCCAGGATGTCCACCAGCGGGCCCACCGTGTACGGGCCGTATGTTCCGGGGCCGCAGTTGAAGGCTGTATCCAGCTGGAAGCCGGCATTGGTCAAAGCCAGGTGCATCACAGCCCCACGCTGCGCATCCAGGAGATAGACATCGTTCTCGCTTGCCGCCAGCCGCCCTATCTGCGCGCCAACGCCCTTGCTCAGCACGGGCTGGAACTGCAGGCGGTGGATAGCGAGGACCTGATCCAGTTTCTGTTGTGCTTCCAGACGCAGACTCCTGGTCTCGCTGGTTTCTGTGTAGTCTTCCGCCTTGTCAAGATAGAAAAGCTCCCGCTGCCATGCCTCGCGCTCTGCAACCGGGTCCGTGAGGGCTAGGGCCTGGGCCCTGGCATCTCGCGCTTGCACCAGATACTGCTCGTACTGCACACTTCGGCCGTAGCGGAAATACACCGCGCTTGCGATCGTGACCACGACCAGCGGAACGAGGACCGCGATAAACATCATCGCCGGCGATGCTAATGACCACGGATTCTGTTCCGTGGTGGGCAGGAGGTGCGGCAGGAAATTGCGCAGTCCGCTGCCAACCCGGTCGGCAGCGTGCCGGGATACCCGCAGGGCGCCCACGATGCTGCGCGCCGCCTTGCGCTGCTGCTCAGCTGAGATCAAATCCCGCCTTCGCGTGCCAGCACGGATCGGCGCGCCCTTCTCGCTCGGAACGAATGGGAAAGGCGATTCAGCTTCCGGCTCTTCACCGGCCGCCGGCAAGTCATCCATTCGCTGCGGGGGAATCGCGTACGCCGAGGGCGCGGAATCAACATCCCCCGTACGGGCAGCCCCATCATCTTCCCCGGCATCCGCAGCAAGGCTCAGTGCTCCCTGTGGCTCGGACTGCATACTGCGTTCCATGGCTTCCGGCGCGGCTTCCCAGGCCAGCTCCGGCGTGAAGTCCTGCGCCACAGCCGCGGCGGCCTTTTCTCGCTTGGTGATACGCTTCAGGTGCAGTGCTCCCTCACCCTCGGTCACCTGCAGCAATACGGCGCTGACGTCTTCGTTGGTCGCGACCATCAGGCGTCGCCGCGTAGCATCCATGGAGGCGGGACTCCAATCTGTGAGGGCTGCCTCCCACGCAGCCGGAAGGCTGCTGCAGAACAATAGCCGGTCATTCGCCTGAAGTTCGATCCTGGCAAAGTAGTGCGGCGTTGAGCCGCCCAGACCCAAACCCCGCCCGGAGAGAGAATCTGCGATATGGCTTGCGCCGGCCGTGCCCAGGACGAAGGCCTGCATCGGCCCGCTGAGCAGCAGGGTCAGTTGTGACTCGCGAATCGCCGCCAACGCAAGCACACCCACGGCATACTTTCCCTGCCCTGGGCTCGAGGCATTCCGTTCGTGCAGAAGCGTATTGATGGTTTGCGCGGCACTTCGAAGCGCCGATGTGATGGTGCCGGGCGTTGCGTAGAACGCCATCGCTGCGCGGCTCGCAGCATGTACCACGTCCCCACTGGAGAGCACCGCCTTGCCGGCCAGCTGCAGGTGCACGATCAAGCGATCCTGGTCGCGGCCGCGTGCCGCCTGACGCGGCGGCACTGCCGCCATCAGGCCCGGCAGCGAGGGTTGATCCTGTCCGCCAACTCGATAGAGCGGCGTTAACGTTATATCGAGCGGCATCACCAAGATTCCTGCGTCATTATACTGGTAAAATTCCGCCGCCCTTCTGCTCCACGCTTTATATGCAATTCACACTGCACAACGACTTCTCCGACATACCCGCGGCCGCATGGAACGAGTTGGCGTCAGCAGGTATCTCGGATACACCTTTCGCGCGTCACGAGTATTTGCGTCTATGGTGGCAGACGCGCGGAGGCGGAGAATGGCCGGAGGCCGAGCTCGTCCTGGTTTCCGCCTCCGAGGCGGGGCACCTTGTCGGGATCGCGCCGCTGTTCGCAACCGAACACGATGGGCGCAGAGCCCTGCTGTTGATTGGCAGCATTGAGATCTCAGATTATCTCGACGTGCTCGTGCGATCTGCCGATGTGCCCAGGTTCCTGAGGGGCTTGCTCGATTTCCTCGCGGGCGCACCGAATCTCAAGGGGCTTCCCCTGGACTGGTACAACATCGTGGACTCGTCCCCCACGCTGCCCGCGCTGAAGGCAGAGGCCGGAAGGCGCGGCTGGGCACACAGGGAGGAGATCTTCCGCCCCACTCCACACATCGCCCTTGGCGGTGACTTCGAGGCCTACCTTGCGGGCCTCGAGAAGAAGCAGCGGCATGAGATCCGGCGCAAGATGCGGCGCGCAGCCGAGGGCCCCACGCCCTCCCGGTTCGAACTCCTGGAAAGCCCTGCCTTGCTCGAGCCCGGCATCGAGGATCTGCTGGAGCTCATGGCACATGATGCCGACAAGGCTCGCTTCCTGAACCCTGCCATGCGTGACCATATGCGGTCGTTTATGCGCATTGCGTGGGAAGGCGGTTATCTGTGGATGGCGTTCCTTATGGTGGACGGCTCCAGAGCGGCAGCGGCCTTCAATTTCGACTACAACAATAGACTGTGGGGCTACAACTCGGCCGTCAACCGCGAATTCATGGAGCTCTCTCCGGGCTGGGTCCTGTTGACCCACCAAATCCAGTGGGCCTGCGACCACGGGCGCTCCCAGTTTGATTTCATGCGCGGCGACGAGGAGTACAAGTATCGCTTCGGCGCCGTGAACCGCTACGTAAACCGGGCGTACATAGTGCCTTCCTGACGAATTGTTCTCATCCTCGGCTTCGGTGTATACTGACCGTAGAGGCTCCATGAAACGTGCTGTGGGGATAAGTATCGGCTCGTCAAGGCGCGACAAAGCAGTCGAGGTGACCCTGTTGGGAGAACGGGTCAGCATCGAGCGCATCGGCACGGACGGCGACATGGAGGCTGCGGCTCTTAAGTTCAAGGAGCTGGATGGGCTGGTCGATGCCTTCGGCGTCGGCGGCGCGGATCTTGGCCTGCTGGTGGACGACAAATGGTACCCGCTTTACTCCGTCCGCCCCATGATCCGGTATGTCAAGAAGACGCCCGTGGTCGACGGCGTGGGGCTGAAGAACACGTTGGAGAACAAATCGGCGCCTTTCCTTGAGTCGCACCTTGGCGATTATCTGGAGAAGGTCGGCAGGAAAGTCCTCGTCGTGAGCGGCGCGGACCGATGGGGGATGTCGAAGAGCTTCCTGGATGCGGGCTACGAGTGCGCTTTTGGCGATCTCATGTTCGGGCTGAGCATTCCGGTGGCCTTGCATTCTGCGCGTCAGCTCAAGATCCTGGCTGCACTGCTTATGCCCGTGGCCGGCCGACTCCCTTTCAAGTGGATCTACCCGACCGGCGAGAAGCAGGAGCAGCGCATTCCGAAATTCGCAGAGCACTACGGGTGGGCATCTGTGATTGCCGGTGACTGCCACTACATCAAGCGCCATATGCCTGACGACATGCGGGGCAAGATCATCGTGACGAACACGACCACGCCTGAGGACCATAAGTTGTTCCGGGAGTTGGGGGTCAAGTATCTCGTGACCACTACCCCCGTCCTGGATGGGAGATCGTTTGGGACGAACATGATGGAAGCCGCCCTCGTCGCCATATCGGGAAAAGGCCGACCGTTGTACCGCAGCGAGTACGCCGACCTGCTGGCAAGAGTCAACTTCGAACCACAATTGCAGGAGCTCAATTAGAGCGGGCGTCCGGCGCCGGCTGCCGTCTGGCCCCGGTCAATCCCCTGAACCCCCTAATGCAACTCCGGAGGACCTGAATCATGGACGCAGTGATCATCGCCGGTGGAATTCCCCAACCCCAAGACGCCCTGTATGCCTACTCGAAGGGCGAGTCCAAGGCATTGATCGACGTCGCAGGCAAGCCCATGGTGCAGTGGGTGCTGGACGCCTTGGGCAACGCAAAGACCATCGACCGGGTAGTGCTCATCGGCCTTACCGACAAGTCGGGCCTCACATGCCGAAAACCCCTTGCGTACCTTTCCAATGAGGGCAAGATGCTTGCCAATATCCGGGCTGGCACCGAAAAAGTCCTGGAGCTGAATCCGAGAGCCGGGTATGTACTGTTCGTAACCTCGGACATCCCTGCACTCACCGGGCAGATGGTGGATTGGGTGGTCAACACCTGCCTGCAGACCAGGCATGACATCTACTACAACGTAATCCCCCGCCAGGTGATGGAGCAGCGCTTCCCCACTTCGAGGAGGACTTTCGTCCGACTGAAGGACATTGAGGCATGCGGCGGAGACATGCATATGGCCCGGACCGCCGTGGTCAGCAAGAACTCGGAGTTCTGGGACAGGCTGATCGAGGCGCGCAAGAATCCCGCGGCCCAGGCCAGCCTGCTGGGTTTTGACATCGTTTTCAGATTCCTGTTCAGGCAGTTGACCGCAGACGACGTGATCCGGCGACTGGCCGAGAGGCTGGGCCTCAAGGGCCGCGCCCTCATCTGTCCCTTTGCAGAGGTTGGCATGGATGTCGACAAGCCGCATCAGCTGGACATCATGCGAGCGCACCTGGGGCGCGGTCAGCGAGGGCGAACCGCCGCCCGGATCACCGTCCGCCGTGCCGCGCAGGGCGCGGCCGCGGGCAAGGCCAGTCGATCGGCTGCCAAGCCCTCAGCGACGCGGCGACGGAAGGCAGGATCCAAGGCCGCGCCGGCGCGCGGCCGGTCAAGACGGCGCTAGTCCCGGCGGTCAGCCGGCCAGGCCTGATCTGCCCTGCACTACTTCCATGCAACGACCATGAATTCGATCCTGGAGTCCGACGCGCGCCTTTCTGAGCGCTTGCACGTCGCTGAGAAACCCGGCCCCGTCCGCAGTCTGGCCGTGTTCCTGGCTGGCTCCGGAGACTCTTGGTTCTGGGGGGCGGCACTGATACTCGTGTGGCTGGTGGGCGATACCTTCTGGAAACAGTGGTCCATCATCATACTGAGCGCCATCTCGGTGCTCGCGGCACTTGTGCTGGGTCTGAAGTTCATCATCCGCCGCCGCCGGCCAGAGGGCAACTGGGGCAAAATCTACCGCAACACGGATCCGCACTCGTTTCCCTCCGGTCACGCCGCGCGCGCATTCCTCATTGCCGTGCTCGCCGCGGGTCTCGGACCGGCCGGCCTCGCCCTGGCGCTCTGCATCTGGGCACCCCTGGTCTCGTTGGCGCGAGTTGCCATGGGCGTGCACTATGTCTCGGATGTCGTTGCGGGACTCGTCATCGGCGTCCTTATGGGCATCGCCGCATTTCAGATACACGGGCAATTCTTGTCGTGGCTGGCCTCGCTTGTGAAGTTTCCGCTCTGGTAGTTCGCCCCTCACCGATTGTCGGGCGCCGATCACGCCCCAGCGCCCTTATCCCCTTCCGCGACCGCATCTTTCATTCAGACTGGACTTCTTTGCAGACAGGCGCATCGTCGGGGCTCAGGTGCGCATTCAGCGCCAGCCCAAAGTACGGAGAGAGATCGTACGTGTTCTCGATCTCCAACTCATTCATGAAACGACCGGCGTCGTCCTTCACGATAGAGATGTGCAGGTGGACCCCGACCGGATTGTTTGGATCGCCAGAGTAGTCACCCTGTCGGCCAAGGAACGTTCCTGCCTGCACGGCCTCGTCGAACGTTCCCGGCGGGAATTCGTTCGAGATGAATGAGTTGCCAGCGGCGTCGGCCATGTGAGTGTAGTACACCCAGATCTGCCGATCCGGCTGCAGCGGATCCCTTGGTACGCGCACGATCACGGTGGACTTCCACTCGGGCAGGCGCGTCAGGAAGCCCGGGTAGGCGGCAATCACTGGTGTGACGTTGACATCCGTTCCGGCGAAGATGTCCACGCCCTGGTGGCGGTGCCCCAGCCTGAACGAGTCATCCCACAGAAAACCGGCGATGCCGGTCGTGGGAAAGATGAACGGGGCATCGCCGCAGCGGCTTCCCATTAGGACCACCCGGGCGTCCTCCGCTGCGGGTGACCTCAGCCAGGCGAAGACGCGCACGGCCCGGAGCCCGCTGGGATGGTAGTTCGTGTAAAGGAAGGCGGCTGCGGTGGTCAGGCCGACCACTACCAAGGGAATCACAAGCAGACGGCGCCTCATCGGGCAGCATTATACCGGCTTGGGCGGTGACCTCCGGTGGGTTGAAATCCGACCCTAAAACTGATATATTGCTCATGGTCGGAGCGCCAAGCCTCAATTCGGCCGATAAAGCCCCTCAGGATATGTTCTGATGGTCGTACAAGGTAGTGAAAGGAGGGACTGCACGTATCTGATCACACCAGGCTGCTACCATCCGAGAATTCATCTGCAAGCCACGCAGACCCAACCCAATCCATGGCAACAGAGGAGAAAAGAATGAAGAAGATTACCATCGCCATCGTGCTCATGCTGGCCCTGACGCTCAGCACGGTAGGGATTGCCGGCGCGATCACCGACGGCGAGCTGGACGGCAACGGTCATCCGCACGTCGTGCTCCTCCTCATGGAAGTCGGCGGCGTTCCGAAGTACCGCTGCAGCGGCACGCTGCTTTCCCCCACGGTCCTCTTGACCGCCGGCCACTGCACGAACAACTATCCTGATGAACCGTACACGGGCATGAGGATCTTCACGGAGTCAGATGTTGATGGCGGGAATAACAACTACCCGTATAAGGGTCCGAACTCGATAGAGGCCAAATCCTGGGCTGCACATCCCCTCTATGAGACCGCGCCGTTCTACGTTCACGATGTGGGTGTTGTGGTCCTCAAGAAGGCCGTCACGCTGGATACGTACGGCGCGCTTCCGACCGTGAACCAGTTGGATGCATTGAAAGACAAGGACGGCAACAACACCGTGTTCACAGCGGTCGGCTATGGCGTCCAGGAAAGCTTCCCGGACGCCGCGGCGTGGAAGGAAAACAACACCAGAACCCGCTATGTGGCCTATCCATGGCTCCTGCAGATCAACACCGGCTTCACCGGCCCCTTCTCGATGCTGCTCTCGAACAACGCCAATAGCGGCGGCACCTGCTTTGGCGATTCGGGTGGCGCGAACTTCCTTGGCGACACAAATGTCGTGGCCGGCATCACTTCCTTTGGCATGAACAACACCTGCGGCGGAACCGGTGGTGTGTTCCGCACGGACAGGAAGGACGTTCAGGATTTCGTGAAGGCCTACTTCAGGTAGCAGCATTCACCGGTAGGTCTGGATGCTTGGATCGAAAAGGGCCGACCCCACGAGGTCGGCCCTTTCTCATCGGCGCGCCCGGGCCGCATCCCGGTCACGGGCCCGCCCCGCGGTCGTGTCATGTCATATGGAACGTCTATCTGACATTGATGGATTTCAAACAGTCAGCAGCTACTATTGCGTCAGTTCTATTGCGGCAATGACAAGGAGATGACCCAGTGACCCTCCATGAGTATGCGTTCCCCAATCGTGTCGCCAGCCGTTGGCTCACGTCCGCCGGCCGCGGGCTCGGCCACCGCTACCTCCGTCTCAACGTTCGTGACGAGGGCGAGGCGTACGTCCTTACGGCGCCCGTGCCTGGGCTCAGGGCTGAGGCTCTCAAGATCCAGGTGCTCGACGACGTGCTCCAGATCGAAGGTGAGTTCCCCTCGGACGACGCCCAGTACCTGCTGCGCGAGATTCCTGACGGCGGCTTCCGACGTGAGATCCGGCTGCCCTCGCCCCTCGAGGCTGACAAGGTTGAGGCCAGAATTTCGGACGGCATCTTGACCCTTCGTCTCCCGAAGGCGGAGACCTCCCGACCGAGGACGATCAAGATCGCGGCGAACTAGCGATCGTCACACAATCAAACGCTGCGGGGTCCCCCCCGCAGTGTGTGTTTAAGCCAGCAGCGGGCGTCTGCAGCTCCGCCAGTCGGGGCAGTTGCTCCCGGCGTTATAATTCTGGGCAGTCCAACAGCCGGAGACAAGCTGTGCACCTGAAGATCCCGATCAGCCTGATGATGTTGGCTGCCAGCCTGAGTGCCTGTTCATTGGGCAGACCAGCCGAGCCCACCGCCGTGCCCACTCCAACGGTGATCCCGAGCCCCACATCCGCGCCGACACCCGAATCGCCCCTGGCGATCCTCGTGCTGTCGGCGGACATGGAGAAGTCCACCTCGGACGCTTACCAGAAGGTGGTCTACGATCTGGCACAGCAATCAGGAATGCGCTTTCAGGTTCGCAATGCATTCAGTCCGGCCGACGTTGAGCCGGGCCTGCGGATCGTGGTTTCGCTTCCGCCGGATCCGGGCATTGCTGCGCTGGTCGCTGCCGCCCCGCAGGTTCAGTTTCTGGCCATCAACATCCCGGAGGTGGCAGCCGGCGGCAACGTCAGCGTCCTCGCGGGCAACAGCCAGATCGACGTGTCCGCATTCGTGGCCGGATACACCGCCGCCGTGATAAGTGATGACTTTCGGGTGGGTATGATCCTTCCGAAGGATAACCCGAGCGCCCAACAAGCCGCGCGAGCATTCGCTAACGGGATGGCCTACCACTGCGGACTGTGCGGAAGCTATCGCCTCTACATCGATCCGAACGGGCTCGGCATCCGGTACCCGCAGTATGCCGAGATCCCTGGGGATGAAGATCCGAGCCGGTTCGGCGGTTGGGCCAACCATCTGGTGGGGAGCCTCAAGGTTGATGCCTTGTATGTCTACCCCGATCCCACCATCGAGGTCCGGCAACTATACGACTCCCTTGGACAGACGGGAGCGCAGATCATAGGGACCACCCTTCCGAACCCGAGGCCGGCCGGCTGGGTGATGGGCATCCAGGCCGACGCCCTCAAGGCCATCCAGAGCGCCTGGCCTGAACTAGTCGCCGGTCGCGGCGGGCAGAGTGTCCCCTCCCCGCTTGGTCTGGCTGACGTAGACCCCCACTTCCTGACCCCCGGAAAGCAGCGGCTGGTGCAACAGGTCCTTGACGGCCTGCAGGCTGGTCGAATAGCCACCGGGGTTGGCCCGTAGCGTCTGTCCCCGGGGCCCTGCGCGCCGCTCCGTGACCACGCCGCCGGCCATTGAGTATGCTTGCGTCACTTGCCTCGACATCGCGCCAAAATCGGCTATACTTTAAGACATCGACTCAAGGAGGCCAATAATGAATGTGACTTGCTTCTACGATCAGACTCCTTTCACGCTCACCATGGAGGAGAAGACCGCCGCCTTGCGCAAGATGCACGCTGAGAACTTGCATCACTACGATGCTCGCTGTCCGCGTTGCGGCCGTGCCAATGCGATCTCGCGCGAGAGGCTGGAAATGTTCACTCCCGGCTGGGAGGAGGCCATCAAGGCACCGACCGCGGCGCCCATGACGCCTGCAAAGCCGGCACTGCCGCCGATGTCCTCTGCTTCCATGCCGGCCGCCCCGATGCCGATGCCCACCACGCCCGCGGCCGCCGCACCGAAGAAGGCTGCACCCGCGCGACGCCGGCACAAACCAGCCGCCAAGAAGGCCAGCCGCAAGGCGAAACCGGCCGCCAAGAAGGCAGGCAAGAAGCCGGCCAAGAAGGCTGTGAAGAAGAAGGTCGTCCAGAAGACCGCGCGCAAGACCGCCGCGAAAGCGAAAGCCCGCAAGAAGAGATAGCCTGGACGCGAGGCGGACTCGGTGATGTGCGTACGCCACCGGGATCCGCCTGGATCCAAATTGCATCCAGTTGAAGACCGGACGCTCCAGCCCTGGAGTCGCCCAGGTACGTCGAAGCGCGCGAACCAGTGGTCATCGAGGCAGTTTTCTTCGACTTGGGCGGTGTGATCCTGCGCACCGAGCATCAGGCGCCGCGTGAGCACCTGGCGGAGCGCCTGAATTTGTCCTACGAAGACCTGGCGCGGATAGTCTTCGAAAGCGACAGCGCCCGGCAGGCCTCGCTCGGCCAGCTCAGCACGCAACAACATTGGGAGGTTGTCGCCGCACGACTGGGCAGGCCGGCTGCCGAGATCGACAACCTGAGGCACGAGTTCTTCGGCGGGGACGTACTGGATCGGGAACTCTTGGATTTCATCCGCTCGCTGCGGCCGACTCGCCGGACCGGACTCATCTCGAACGGTTGGGCGGACCTCCGTGAGTACGTCGCCATGAACAAGTTCGACGATGCGTTTGATGCCCTCGTCATCTCCGCGGAGGTTGGGCTCCTCAAGCCGGAGCCACAGATCTACGAACTGGCGCTTCGGAAGTTGGGAGCGGCGCCGGGGCAATCCGTCCTGGTGGATGACAGCCTCTCGAACGTGCAGGCCGCCAATGCGCTGGGCATGGTAGGCATCCTATTCAGGAATCCAGACCAGATGAGGCTCGACCTGACACACGTCCTGGGCTGAAGCCACGCGATTGCCGGCGGCCACCGAGCAGGCCTGGGCCGGCGCCGAGGTGCCGCCCGAAGTAGAGATCTTCCCGGATGGTCACTCCTTTCCAAGACAAAATTGCCCTCCGTCATCGCGGAGGGCAATTCATTTTCCGTCGCCGGGCTATGCGCTGACCGCAGCCGGCAGCATCTCCTTGAATACGATCTCCAGCGCCATGGTGTGGCCGCAGCGTTCGTGCGTCAGGAAGAACTCGCAGTCGCATTGGAATTTGCCGTCGGCAAAACTAACCCGGTGATTGTTGTTGTCCCCGCTGAAAGTCATATCAAACGAGTTGAAGCGGAACCGATCGCGCTCCTCTGCATATCTCTTGGCCTTCTCGATCTTGCCGATCATGCCATAGTCCATATGTCAGTCTCCTTTTGGATACAGGAAAAAAAGGGCACGCGTTTCGCACACGCGTGCCCATCAGGACCAGTTGATTGTTCCCTTGTCTGCAAATACTCGCATGGCGGGATTGCCTCTGGCCCCAGTATAGCCAGAATCCGAATGCGAGTCAACCGCGGCCAGGCTTGCGTGGATGTGTCGTATGGCAATTGTAGACCGTGCGACTAGCGCGCGGAAGCCGCAACCGGGGGCTCGTCGCCGCTGTAGCGCAGCAGGATCGGCCAGCGAGCCGCGATCAATGCCACGACCAGGATCGTGCCAAGGCCCCCGGTGACGATGGCGAAGGGCACGCCCAGTCCCTGTGCCACGGCGCCGGCCTCGATCTCCCCAAGCTGCGGTCCACCCATGAAGAAGATTTGGTTGATCCCCGTCATCCGGCCGCGGAGCGAATCGGGGGTCTGTAAGTTGCGAATCGTGTTTCGAATGATCGTGCTGACGGAGTCTGCCGCCCCGCTCAGTACCAGCGCAGCAAAGACTAGCGCATAGATGCGCGAGACGCCGAATAGGATGGTGGCAATGCCGAACACGAGGACGGATCCAAGCAGAAGCTGCCCCTGGCGCCGAATATGGCCGAATTGGGAAATGACCAGCCCCACCGCCACAGCTCCGACCGACGCCGCGGATGCGAGCCACCCATAGGCGACTTCATCCACACGCAACACGTATTGCGCAAAGTAGGGCAGCAAGGTGTTTGCCGAGGCAAAGAAGGTCGCGAAGAAATCCAGGATCATACTGGAGAGGATCAGCGGCTGGCTGGCGATGAACCGAACGCCGCTGCGCATGTCCTCGAGCGCAGCGCGCAGGCCCTTGCGGGCGGCGGCCTGTTGCTGCGGCACCCTGCCCATGGCCGCCAAGGCCAGGATCACGGCTAGGAACGAAAGCGAGTTGATCAAGTAGGCGAATTCCTGCCCCCAGTAGGCGATAACCAGGCCGCTGAGAGCGGGCCCTGCTATGGCCCCGGTGTTGAAGGCGATCGATTGCAGGGAAAACGCGTTCGGCAAATCCTCCGCCGGTACCAGGTTGGGCACCAGCGACTGGCGCGCAGGCATGTCGAAGGCCATCGCTGCGGCCTGGATCGCCGTGAGCAGGTAGATGTGCCACAACTGGATGATTCCGAGCATCGTAAGCAGGCCGAGGACCAGCGCCACCGCAAGCGACATGCTCTGCGTGATGTACAGGATCACACGCCGGTCGTAGCGATCCGCCACCAACCCCCCGATCATGGAAAAGCTCAGGACGGCGCCGAATCGCACCGCGCCGACAATGCTGACGGCGATCGGCGCGATGCTCAGCTGGCTGATGTGCCAGAACAGCGCCCACTGCTGCATCTGGCTGCCGATCATCGAGATGATCAGGCCCATCCAGATCAGGGTGAATTGTCGATGTCTGAGCGCGGGAGGCAGGCGCATCAGGACCTGCTCCGGAGGCCGCTGGCCCTCTCACACAAGCAAACGAGCGGGCCAAGGCACCGCTCGCATCTCTTACCGGCTTGAGGCTGCAACTACGTTCCCCAGTCCCTCAGGTAAAGGAAATCGTAGCCGACCGTGCGATTGCTCAGCTTCGCGATCGGGGGCATCAGGCGCTTGAAGTGATTGCGGCGGACGCGCAGCATCACTTTGTCCACATACGCGCGATCGAAGCCGGCCTCCACGCAATCCTCCGGCGTGCAGCGTTGGTCAACAAGCATGTACAGCAGCTTATCGACCTCGTCGTATCTCAGGCCCATTTCCGCTTCGTCTGTTTGTCCCACCCACAGGTCCGCCGATGGCGGCTTGCTCAGCACCGAAGGTGGGATGTCCATAGCCCGCGCCAGCTGTCGCAACTGGGTCTTATACAAGTCACCGAGTGGGTTGATGGCCGCGGCCATGTCCCCCCACAGAGTCGTGTACCCGAGCAGGATTTCTGTCTTGTTGCTGGTGCCAACCACCAGCCCGTTCCAGACTTCCGACTGATCGTATAGCACGAGCATGCGTGCCCTGGCCAGGATATTGCCCTTGCGGACATTCGGGATCTTGGGATCGCGCTCCAGAAGCGGCTCGACCATCCCGGTAATCTCGATCGTTTCCAGCGGCACTCCGAGTTGCTCCGCGACGATGGTGGCGTCATCAAGCGAATCGGGAGATGACGTCCGGTACGGCAGGCGCACTGCCAGGACATTTCCGGGTCCAAGCGCTTCCGCCGCCAGGGCGCACGAAACCGCCGAGTCCAAACCACCCGAAAGCCCCACCAGCGCCCGGCTGTATCCCGCGCGTGTGATCTCACTCCTGATGAAACCGGTGAGGATCTTGCGCGCCAGGCCGGTGTGGATGCTAAGGTCGATGTTCATTTCGCCTGGATGCGCGCCAATTCGGCCTGTACCAGGCTCGTACGTTCGTCGCGCAGCAGGGGCAGGCGGGCTCGAACTCGACGGATACGTCCCAGGTCCACCACCGCGAGAACCATGGCCTCCTCAAAATACGGACCATGTGCGATGAGCTCGCCCCCCGGATCGTAGACGGTGGCACCGCCCCAGAAATTCATGCCGTCCTCATATCCCACGCGATTGCTGTGCGCCACAAAACTCGTGAATAGATTGGCATACGCTTGATTTACGCCTTCGACCCAACGCGCCGACTCGAGGCGGTCGTGCTCGTTCAGCCCTCGGCCGGGCGAGGCCGACGCCAAGAGCAGGATATCGGCGCCATCAAGCCAGAGCAGGTACGGCGGTGAGGCATGCCAGAAGTCCTCGCAGATCAGCATCCCCAGCCGGCCGAAGCGCGTGTCGAATGCCCTGACCGTATCCCCGCGCGTGAAGAATCGTCCTTCGTCGAAGAGCGCATAGGTCGGAAGATAGAGCTTGTGATGGACGTGAACGACCTGGCCGCCGGACAGGTAAGCCGAGCCGATGTAGAAGCGATGGCGGGCATCTTCATCCACGAACCCGACCACGATATCCAGGTCCCGGCTGGCCTGCATAAGCGGTCGGAAAACCGGATCGTCCTCGACAGGCCGGTGCGCGACCGCAGGCACCATGTCTTGCAGCATGTATCCGGTCAGCGAGAGCTCCGGGAAGACGATCAGATCGGCCTTCTCGGCCTTGGCCTGTTTAACAAAGCCCAGATGCTTCTCCAGGTTGGCTTCCACATCCCCAAGCTTGGTTGCTATCTGGATAAGCACAAGATTGAGCCGCATGTTAAGAATCTTACCACCGAACAAAGCATGGCCCGCACTCGATCACCAGCTGCAACGATGCTGATCGGCTGTTGCCCTCTGCTTCAGGCTGGAGCCCGTTTGCGTTTCGGACCAGCCCCCCTGCGGCGAACGGTCACCGGAAGCGGACGGACGTCAACCGAAACGGTCCTCAGGCAGTTGCCATGCTTCCGCATTGTTCTCTGCCAACCTCTTGATCCTGGCGAGGGCGCGGTTCCAGATCTGGGCGCTCAGGTCCCGGTACTTCTCGCCATCGGCTATCGTCGAGAAGTCCCCTTGTGAGACCCACAGCCGCGTCCTGTCGTCCCGTTCGGTCAGCTTGAAGGTGATGCCGTCATCTGCAGAGGCCGGATGCCGCTCGCCGCGCACGTCGAAGACCGTGAATCGGAGCATGCCGTGGAGCTCGACTGCGGTGACATGCCCCTCGACGATCACGTGCCCCCTCTCATCCCTCCACAGGACCGCGTTGCCGAGGCCCCAATCCGACTCGATGGATATCTGCGGGCCGCCGGCGGCAAATTCCGAGGCCCACTCCGCCGTGTGCTGGCGCAAGGTAAGAACGTCCCACACACGCGGGGCCGAGGCATTGATCTCGATCGACATATCCACAAAAAGCTTCTGCATGGGCGCCTGGCATCACACAGGCTGGTGCCAGTGGGCGCTTCGCAACGAATTAGAGGTCAGGTCTCTGGGTGGGATTTCCACTTCGTCATGCGGAAGAGTTGCGACACGTCCTGGTACGGGCACGCATAATCGGCTGTGGAGCGGCAGCCGCCTCATTGCGGAGTCTCCAGATTTCTGGAACTGCTGTGGCGCTGGGAATGGACGGGCGGCGCTATGCGCCCATCCTGCGAACCATGGCGGAGAGGGTGGGATTCGAACCCACGGTGGCCACTGGGGCCACAACGGTTTTCGAGACCGTCCCATTCAACCGCTCTGGCACCTCTCCGGAAACGCGGCGAGATTATAACTCACAACTCCACGCTCGAATGCAGCTCCGGATAGTGCACCTCTCGCACCGACCGCTCCACCAGCTTCGCCGTAAGCGCTCCCGCGGGCTCTTGCTCTCCGTGGATCAGGAGGACCTTCTTCGCGTGCTGCCGGATGGAAGCGGCGTAGTTCACGAGGAGATCCTGGCCGGCGTGTGCCGACAATCCCGGAATCCGGACAACTTCGGCGCGCACTTCATAGGGATCGCCGAAGATCCTCACGTGCTTCTCGCCATCTGCAAGGCGTCTGCCCAGCGTCTCCGGTGCCTGCCAAGAGACGATCATGACAGCATTGCGCGAATCGCCGACGTTGTTCTTGAGATGATGCAGAATGCGGCCCGTCTCGGCCATGCCCGAGGCCGAAATGATGATCATCGGCTCATGGCGCTCATTCAGTGCTTTGGATTCTTCCACTGATCGCACATACGTCAGGCCCTTGAATTCGAGGGCAGGATGGCGGTTCTCGCGGACGAACTCGCGTGTCTCCTCATCAAAGTAGTCCGGATGTCTGCGAAAGACGTCCGTGGTATTGACCGCCAGGGGGCTGTCGACGTACACGGGCACGGGTCCGATCTCGCCCTCCGCCACCATCCTGTTCAGATCGTAGACGAGTTCCTGCGTGCGGCCAACGGCAAACGAGGGTACGATGACCTTGCCGCCACGGGCCACCGTCTTTGAGACGACGCGTCGCACGGCGTCATAGGCCTCCTCCGGATCGTTATGGGGCAGGTCTCCGTAGGTGCACTCCATAAGCAGATAATCCACCGGCTCCGGCAACACCGGATCCTGCAGGAGGGGCAGCTTGAACCTGCCGATGTCCCCCGAGAACCACAAGCGTACGTTCCGACCGTTTTCCTTGATGTCCAGCAGCACCGCGGCCGAGCCAAGGATGTGCCCCGCGTCGAAGAACTGCGCCGTCACACCCGGGAGGGGTTCGAATCTCTGCCGGTATTCGACGGAGTGGAAGTAGCCCGCCACCCGCTCGGCGTCTGCCTGGGTGTAAATGGGCCGCACGGGCGATTCGCCCTTGCGCAGCCTCTTGTTCACGAACGCGGCATCAGATTCCTGGATATGGCCCGAATCGCGCAGCATGATGTCGCTCAGGTCCACCGTGGCGCTGGTTGCAAAGATCGGACCGGAGAAACCCTGCCGCACAAGGTTCGGCAGGTTTCCGCTGTGATCGATGTGCGCGTGGGACAGTACGACCGCGTCCACCGAGCGGGGGTCGTAGCGAAATTCGCGATTGCGCCGGTAGCTTTCCGCCCGCCGACCCTGATACAGGCCGCATTCCAGAAGCAGGCGCGAGCCATTGATCTCCAGCAGATGCTGGGAGCCCGTCACCGTCTGTGCTGCGCCATGGAAAATGAGACGCACGTTTTCTCCTCACCGCGTTAGGATTCCCAGCACCTGTCCCAGGCGCATTGGGGAGATCCGCACGTCACTGGGCTGGAACCGCCTGCAGCACCGCAGAGATCTGATCGCCAAAGCGTCGCAGCCTCCAGGGCGAGGACCTCATGATGGCGTCCACGTCCTGGGCGCCGCGGTCCGCAAGCGCCAACAGCAGCCCGCGCGGCAGCACCACGTCGGATTCCACCTCCATGCCGGCGGCGGCCTTTTTCCGCCACTCTTTTAGCTTCTCCAGACGTCTCAAGTAGGCTGCGGTCGGCGGAACGGGTCGCGCTTTTTGCACCAATGGGTTCCTCAAGCCGCGAGCCACAGCCTCCAACAAGTCACTGCCCCATTGCCGCGCCTGCCTCTCCCCCAGACCGAGGGCGCCCAGGTCCTCGCGTCCTCGCGGTTGTGCGCGGGCGATGGCAATCAAGTGTTCCTCGCTGATCACCTTGAACGGCGGCCGATCCAGCCGAGTGGCGATGCCCTCGCGCCACTCCAATAGTTCCTTGAGTATCGTCAGCTCCCGGGTCGAAAGGTCGCGGCGCGTGCTCAATCGCGGCCACCCGGCTGATTCAAGCCGATGCCTTTGCTCCTGGTTGTGATGGTTGCACGCCATGCGGAAGTCCTCTTGCGCCAGTTCCAGCAGGCCCTTATCCCGCAGTTCGGCCTCCAGGATGTCTTTCAGCGGGATGAGATAGTGCGTATCCTGGGCGGCATACTGCAGGAGTTCCGGCGAGAGAGGCCTGGTTCCCCAGTTCGCCTTCTGGAGCCGCTTGTCGACCTTCACTCCAAACTTTTCATCGATCAGGCGATCCAGGCCGGCCATCTTTCGGCCCAGGATGCGCCCCGCCTGCATGGTGTCGAAGATGTTGCTGAAGGTGAAGCCATAGTCGCGCCGCAGGCACAGGATGTCGTACTCTGCCGCGTGGAAGATTTTCTGAATTCGCGGGTCTCCAAAGATCGAGCGCAACGGGCCGACATCCTGCACCGCAAGTGTGTCCAGCACGTAATCGCGCTTCAAGGTGGAGAACTGCATCAAACACACGCGCTCACGATACGCGTGCAGGCTGTTCGATTCGGTGTCCACTGCGATCTGCGGCTGCGAGCCGAGCTCCTCCACGAGCTCGGCCAGCGCTTCGCGGCTTTGCACCAGGTCAGGCGGCGCCGCCGTATTCTGAAACATGGTGGCTCATTATAACGCCCGAACCTTTTCCATGACGATGGCGGCCTCGCCATTCTTGTAGTAATTGCTCCACACATCGACCTGACTGTAGGCCTCCTCCGCATAGAGACGGATGGCCGCTTCATTCGAGGCGCGGACCGAAAGCCGGAGTCGCGCAGTTCTCAGCCGCGCTTCGCAGGCACGCAGCAGGTCGCGTCCAATCCCCCGCCGGCGGAACTCCGGCGCGACGCCGATGGTCGCGATCCAGGAGAAACCCTCTGCGGGGCGAGGATCGCCGGCCGCGAATCCGATCATCTCTCCGGCCTCCACAGCCTTCAGCCGCACCACGTCCGGGAACGTGAGCACGGCGATCAGATCCAGGAATGGCCAGGCATCCCTGCCAAAGCATGAACGTTCGAGCTTGCTCAGGGAATTCAGATCAAGAAAGGAGGCCGGAAGTATTTGCATGAGAGGGGAAATCGACGTCAATCTGCGAAGAGGGCCTCCCGGGATCGGGAGGCCCTCATTGTACTGCTCCTGGATTTCACAACCGCAAGCTTGCTTTACTTCTTCTCGCCCGCCATGAACTTCTGCACGAGGCTCGTAAACTCCAGCGGGAAGATGTACTTCGTGGAAGGGCCGTCGCCGATGCGCTTGAGCGCCTCGAAATACTGCAGCGTCATCGTGTTCTGGTCGACGCCCTTGGCAGTCTCGAAGATCTTCTGCAGCGCGACGGCGAAGCCTTCCGCGCGCAACTGCTGGGCCTGCCGCTCGCCCTCGGCGTTCAGGATGGCGGCCTGCTTCTGGCCCTCGGCCTTGAGAATGTTCGACTGCTTGTCGCCATCGGCCACGTTGATGGCGGCCTCGCGTGTACCGGTCGACTCGGTCACCACCGCCCGGCGGATACGTTCCGCGGACATCTGGCGGTTCATTGCCTCCTGCACCTCGCGCGGCGGGATGATCTCGCGGATCTCCACATTGGTTACCTTGACGCCCCAGCGTTCGGTGACCTCGTCCAGACGCGTTCGAAGCATGGTATTGATGTGCTCGCGCTCCGAAAGCACCTCATCCAGAGGGATGCCGCCGATAACCGCGCGCAACGTTGTCGTGGCAATGCCGGCCGCGGCAAGCTCGAAGTTCTGCACGTTGAGAACCGATTCGGCCGGGTCCACGACCTTGTAGTACCAGAGAAAGTCGATCGAGATCGGCGCGTTATCCTTCGTGATCGCCGTCTGGTGCGGCACTTCACGCACCTGCTCGCGCAGGTCCTGTCTGACGGCGCGATCGATGACCGGGATGAGAAACACCAGGCCCGGGCCGCGCGGCTTGGGAGTGACACGCCCGAGGCGAAACACAACCAGGCGCTGGTACTCGGGGACAATACGAATGGCGTTTGCGATCAGCACCACTGCCACCAGCACGATCGCCGCGAGCCCACAAAGTAACGGGGTAAGTGTATCCATTGGCTCTCCTTATCCTATCCTCTCAGCAGACTGCTCTTCAGTTCACCACTTGCTCCACGATCAGGACGAATCCGTCCCGTCTGACAACCTTGACTGTGCTCCCGGCAGGAAGCGACACTTCGCTTCGCGCCGACCAAAGTTCACCAGCGACCTGCACCGCGCCCTCCTCGCCGATCGCTGTCTTTGCCTCCCCCCGCTGACCGATCAGCCCCGCAAGCTCGTGAACCGGCTGCGCGCCGGAGATCTCCAGTACCTTGCGGGCCGAGATCCAAAGGAAGGCGGAATAGGCCAGGGTCGTGACGATCGCCAGCGGAAAATTTACCGAGACCAACCCCTGACCCGCCGGAAAGAAGAATATCGAGCCCAGGGTCAGCCCCAGGATCGACAGGGCCAGCCACAGGCCGCGCCGCGGGCCCCGGACGGAATACAGGAACGGGATCGCACTCAGGACCAGGAGCGCCAGCGCCCACCAATTGAACGACAAGTGATAGACGGCATAGCCGGCCAGCAGTAAGGCGAAGACAGCAAGGATCTCCGCGATCCCCGTTCCCGGCGTCATGATCGCCACCAGGGTGAATAGCATTGCCGAAACGAGTATGAGGTATGCGATACTGGGATTCAGCAAGAATTCCATCCAGCTGCCTCGCTCAGGGGCCCTTGCATTATACGCTAGTTGACTTTCCAAAAGCGTATACGCAGGTCCGGCCTCGGAGTTTCAGCGGTGTATAATGATGCCGCCCCGTGCACGACCTCATGCACGCAGGCTGATGGACCACTGGCATGGGAAGTGACAGAGTGGTTTTCGGCCGCGGGGGCAACGCAGGAGCCCTCCTTGAGCTACAGCACGATCTGTGTGATCGGCCTGGGCTACATAGGCTTGCCTACGGCTTCCACCCTGGCCGGGCATGGGGCATCGGTTGTCGGCGTGGATGTCAACGAGCGGGTGCTCGAGACTCTGCGCCGCGGCGAGATCCACATCCATGAGCAGGGGCTGCGCGAGATGTACCGGTCGGCCATCACCGGCGGAAAGCTCGCCATCGCCGCCAAACCGGCTGAGGCGGATGCCTTCATCATTGCGGTACCCACGCCATTCCAGGAGGACCAGTTCGGCGAGCACGACGGGCAGCAATACAAGCTGGCTGACTTGCGCTCCGTGATCGCCGCCTCCGAGTCAATTGTGCCCGTGTTGCGCAGCGGGAACCTCGTCATCCTCGAATCGACCTCCCCGCCGCGCACCACGGTCGATGTCGTCGCACCCATCCTCGAGCGGTCGGGCCTGCGATCCGGCAAGGATTTCCATCTGGCATACTCCCCCGAGCGCGTCTTGCCGGGTCAGATCCTGCGTGAGCTGAAGGAGAACGCACGCGTTGTGGGTGGCGTGACGCCGGAATCGGCGCGGCGCGCCGCCGATCTATACAGACTGTTCGTGCGGGGCGAGATCGTCGAGACGGATGCCACCACGGCCGAGCTGGTCAAACTCATGGAGAATACGTATCGCGATATCAATATCGCGGTCGCCAATGAGTTCTGCCGCATTGCGGACAAGTTCGGGGTCGACGTGTGGGAGGCGATCTCACTGGCCAACCGCCATCCACGCGTCAATATCCTGAGCCCTGGTCCCGGCGTTGGCGGGCACTGCATCAGCGTGGATCCGTGGTTCCTGGTCGAGGGCGCGCCCGGCCTCACGCCCCTCATCGCCGGCGCCCGCCGCGTCAACGATGCCCAGCCTGCCTACGTGGTCGATGTCGTCAAACGTGCGCTCGGCGGCCTGCAAGGCAGGCACATCGCGGCCCTCGGCCTGGCCTACAAGCCTGATGTGGACGATCTGCGCGAGAGCCCGGCCGCTGAGGTGGTGCGCTTGCTTGGACGTGACGGCGCACAGGTCACAGCCTGGGAACCTTTCAAGACGGACGGGATACTCCCGGGCATCAGTCTCGCAAAGGATCTGGACGCCGCCCTCTCCGGCGCTGATGCTATCCTGCTGCTGGTTGCGCACGCGCAATTCACGGCCCTCAGCCCTGCGGACGTGGCAGGAAGAACCAGCGCCCGCATTGTGATCGATACCGTCAACGCATGGAGTGCGGACTCCTGGCGCAAGGCCGGATTCGCGTTCGTTCGCCTGGGCGCACCCAACGTGTAGCGCGACGCATGCCTCATCCTTCGCCACTCTGAGACATGAAAGTACTGTCCGTCATCGGCACCCGTCCTGAAGCCGTGAAAATGGCGCCAGTGATTCGAGCCCTCACCCAGGCACCCGGCGTCGAGTCTCGTGTGTGCATTACCGCCCAGCACCGGCAGATGTTGGATCAGGTGTTGGATCTGTTCCAGATCCGGCCAGACTACGATCTCGATCTGATGCGCGAAGACCAGTCGCTGCCGGAGTTGAGCGCCTCCATCTTCCTGGGGCTCGATCCGGTGCTGCAGGCATTCAGGCCGGAGTGGGTGCTCGTCGAGGGTGATACGACAACCGTCGCCATCACCACGCTGCTGACATACTACCGGCAACTGCGTCTCGGTCACGTCGAGGCCGGTCTGCGCACGTACAACAAGTGGCAGCCCTTTCCGGAGGAAATAAATCGGCGCGTCGCGGGCGTCGCAGCCGATCTGCATTTCGCTCCCACAGAACAAGCCCGCCAGAATCTCCTGCGAGAAGGCGTGGATCCCCGGCTGGTTGTGGTCACAGGGAACCCTGTCATCGACGCGCTGCATGTCGTCGCTGACCAACCTGAGCCCGAGTCGAGTACGTTGTTTCTGGAGAAGCTGCGTTCCGCGGGCGTCCAGCCGCGAGAAGCAGGCCCGGCCGGGTCAGGCCGCCGTTCTGCCAGGGCATTGTTGCTGGTGACCGCCCACCGCCGCGAAAACTTCGGCGCTCCGCTTGAGAGCATCTGCATGGCGCTGAAGGATCTGGCTGCACGCGGCGACGTGGATATCGTCTATTCCGTGCATCTCAATCCGAATGTCCATGAGCCGGTTCAGCGGCTGCTGGGCAGCGTGCCGCACATCACCCTTCTTCCGCCCCTGGACTACCTGCCACTTGTGCATCTCATGAAGCACTCCACCCTGATCCTGACCGACTCCGGGGGCATCCAGGAAGAGGCGACCGCCTTCGGCATACCGGTCCTGGTGCTGCGTGAGGTCACGGAAAGGCCCGAGGGGATCCAGGCAGGGACCTTGCGGCTGGTGGGAACGGACCGCGGTCACATCGTGGAGCAGGCCAGCCTGTTGTTGGACGACCCGGCAGCCTACGCGCGCATGGCAAAGGCATCGAATCCGTTCGGCGACGGGCACGCCGCCGAGAGGATCCTGCGAGCCCTGCTATCTTTCCCAAATCAGTAGGCTGAGATCGAAAACTGGTCCGTCGACACAGGCGAGCTTCGGACCTGTGGCCGTCCGCACGGTGCAGACTCCGCACTCGGCGAGGCCCCCGCAGGGCATGGGGATGCGCACCAAGGCCTCGGCTGGGCCGCCACTTATGGGATGTCCCCCCTCGGATAGCGCGCGCGCGAGCGCACCAACGGATTCGCTCCCCAAGTCGAAGGCGGCATAATCAGACCATCCACAGACTTCTTGCAGCGCTTGCGGCGGATGGACCTCCACCTGCAGAGGCAGCTCGGCGGGTGCATTCCCGCATACGAGCGCGACTGCAGCGTCCTGCCGGATTGCGGCACTCGCCAGCGGAAGCAGGCGCCTCGGATCATCATTGAAGGCGATCAGGGCGACACGGCGCGCACCCGGCGGCAGCTCAAAACCACTCCCGAGCGGGCCGCGTAGATCCAGCACGCTCCCTGGCCTCCATGCTCTCGGAATCGGCGGTGCAGCGACAAAGCCATTCGAGCGGTATTCGGCGGCAAAGAGCTCCGTCGCCAGCGGCAAGTCGGATCCCTCTTCGTGCGCCAGCACATACCGCCCGGAGGCGGGGATCATTGGCGCTTCGCAGACGAGGTACGCCGAGTTCTGGCCGCCCATCAGCGACAATTCAGCGATCGTGGCCTTGCCCTGCATGCTGCGATGCTATCACGGCGCTTCGCGCGCGGCAAGCGATTATAATGACCGCGACGTATCCTTACTTGTGGAGGAGAAGATGAATATTGCAAGTGTCTTTCAGGCAGTCGCGGCAGCTACCTGGATTGCGTTTGTCGCAGTGTTGGGCACCACCCTGGTACGCGGCGGCCGCGGCCAGCCCGCCAGAGGATTCACCACTCTCATGGCAGTACTGCTCGTTGCCGCCATCTTGCTGACGAGCGTGGGCGCCGGACTGGTCTGTCTGCAGGCCGATCAGGATGGGATCGTGAGCTCGGCGTTCCTACCCAGTGGGT
>JAZDHO010000166.1:0-13731 GCA_043805815.1 Chloroflexota bacterium | reverse complement strand
CCAGCAAAACAGACAATCGAGTAACATAGTGCACCAACGTTCTTCCTAAGGGATAGTCAAACGGGAGCTTAGGATCCTGCTCACTTGCCGAGACATGGATCATTTCAATTCCCTCGATCTCTTTCGCGTTGGATTCGTTTTTGCGCTTGAACTACCATTACGTTGATGTCCACTGTCAACATCCCATTCTTAGTACCAAGAGGAAGTAGAAACTATCGGGCAGTCTGGGCCGCATATTGGTATGGTGACAGGCCGTGCAGGGCTTCGTGCGGACGGACAGCGTTGTATTCCTCGATCCAGGGTTCAACGATCAGGCGCACCTCCTCCAACGAGCTGAACAAGTAGGCATCGAGCACATCTTCACGGAACGTGCGATTGAAGCGTTCGATATAGGCGTTCTGGGCGGGCTTGCCGGGCTGGATGTGCGCCAACACAATGTGGTGTTCCCGGGCCCAGCTTTCCAGCCGGTGGGAGATCAATTCCGGACCGTTATCCATGCGGATCTGAGTAGGGAGACCTCGCCAGGCGATGAGGGTCTCCAGAATGCGGACCACACGCTCAGCGGGCAGGGAGGTGTCGGCTTCGATCCACAGGACTTCGCGGTTGAAATCATCCAGGATGTTCAGAGTCCGAAAAGCCCGACCGCTGGCCAGACTATCACTCATGAAATCCAGCGACCAGCTCCGGTCGGCGCATTCTGGCTGGCTCAGCGGCTGCGGTGCGCGCTTTGGCAGCCGTTTCTTCGGCTTGATCCGTAGATTCAAGCGTAGTTCGCAGTACACCCGACGTATCCGCTTCCGGTTCCAGACGTATCCACGGTGTTTCAGGTAGTCAGCCATCTTGCCAAAACCCCAGCGCGGCTTCCGGCCCGCCAGTTGCAGTAGTTCCTGGGCGATCTCGGCACCACCCGCCTTCCGGGCTTGATACCGAAACACCGATCGGCTCAAATTCATCATCCGGCAGGCCTGACGCTCGCTCAAACTGTGCTTTCGGATCGCATACTTCGCCAGTTCCCGGCGCTCATCAGGCTTTATAGCTTTTTTTCGACAATATCCTTCAGAGCCTTGTGTTCCAGGCTCAACTCCGCATACATCTGCTTCAAGCGCCGGTTTTCCTCCTCCAGCTCCTTCAGCCGTTTCAGGGCGCTGACGTCCATACCGCCGTACTGCGCCCTCCACTTGTAGTAGGTCGCCTTGCTGAACCCGTGTTGGCGGCTCAGCTCATCCAGTGACACCCCGGCTGTGGCTTCCTTCAGGATGCTAACGATCTGGCTCTCTGAAAATCTTGATTTCCTCATGTGGATCACTCCTTGGCCTATTGTGCCAGAAGTTTTCCACTTCTCGTCGGTACTATTCTAGGGGATGGTTACCCCCCCAGTTGACCTCTATCGGGGCGCACTCGAGTGTGGCACTTGGCTTTGTTTCCCCACCCTCGGACGCAGCCGAGGGGCAGGGGTGCGGGTAGATACCCGCTGCAGGCTACGGCCTGATCTGCCGCAAGAAACCCGGGGTCTTCAACTCGCGCTCCAGCAAGTACGTGAAGAAGCCCTGCATCAGGGCCTCCGTCTGCTGCTGGACCTCGGGTGTTGGCCGGGCGCGGCCGGCCTCAGAATATGTCGACCGCTGGAAGTGCCTCAGGTACTTCAACGCCTCAATTGTGATGGGCCGCAGCTGCATCCTATCTGAGCGCCCTGGCTCATCGTCCCTCGCGGATGCGGGACACACCACGCCGCCCGCCGCGTAGGAGAAGAACTGGTCCTCGGGTTGAATTTCATTGCCGCATACTGCGCAGTCGAATAGCTTCGGCCGGAAGCCCAGGTGATCCAGCAGCCGCATCTCGTAGTAGCGGATTGCCAACCACGGATCGGCCTTGCTCCCCAGTCGGGAAAGTGTCTCGGTCAGGAGTCTGAAGATGGCGCTGCTGTCGCTGCCTTCGTCATAGGTGAAGCGATCCACCAGCTCGATCACATATGATGCCTGGCTCGTCAGCACCAGGTCTTCCCGCAGTGGAAGATAGGCGTCGATCGTGTCCGCCTGCGTGACCAGCGGGATGTCGCGGCCCTTGGCAAGCTGCAGCCTGACGTGTGTGAACGGCTCCAGGTGCCCCGCTTTGCGGGATGTGACTTTGCGCGCCCCCTTGACCATTGCACGCGTCTTTCCAAGCTGCCGCGTGAAGAGTGTCAGCAGGCGGTCGGCCTCGCCGTACTCGGCGTGGCGCAGGACGACCGCTTCAACCCCGAAGGAATGCGCCTGGCGCACTGCGATCCCACTCTCCTGGAGTCGCCTGCGCGCCCTAGGGCTTGCCCAGGTGCCGGGGCTGGAACGCATGCGGCAGCAGTTCGCGCACGGTCGTCTCTTGGATCACCTTCCCGCCTCCGTCTGCGATCAGCACCAATGTGTCGAGTCCGAACTCCGCCAGCACCTGACGGCAGCTGCCGCACGGTGAGCCGCCATTGTCGGTGACCACGGCGATGATCTCAAAATCCGTCTCACCTTCGGAGACGGCCTTGAATACGGCGGTGCGCTCGGCGCACATGCTCGTCGGATACGCCGCATTCTCCACGTTCACGCCAGTAAAGAGGCGCCCGCTCTTCGTCCGCAGTGCGGCGCCCACGCGATAGTTCGAATACGGCGCATACGCACGCAGACGCGCCTCATTCGCCAGTTCGATCAGGGATTGCTGCTCTTGTTTTGTGGGGTTCATGTTCTTCACCGGCTGGGTAGGACGGGCCCTCTGCAGCGCTCAGTCCTTCTTCCGCTTGCGCTGGACTTTCTTGATGCCTCGGGCCGGCATGCCGACGGCCAGCGTATCCGGCGGCACATCCCGTGTGACCACCGCGCCCGCACCGGTCCGCGCACGATCCCCGATCTTGACCGGCGCGACCAGCATGGTGTCCGACCCGATGAACACATCTGCGCCGATCTCCGTCCGGTTCTTCTTCTCACCGTCATAGTTGCAGGTAATGGTGCCGGCTCCGATATTGGTGTTCTCGCCGATGGTGGTGTCGCCAATGTATGAGAAGTGCCCTACCTTGACGCCCGGCCCGAGGTACGAATCCTTGACCTCGCCAAAATTGCCTATGTGGACGTGCTTCGCCAGGTGCGCACCCTGCCTCAGGCGCGCGAACGGTCCGATCTCGACGTCATCTTCAAGCACGGCCCCCTCCATCACCGAGGCCAGCACCTTGCAGCCATCCCCGATCATCGAGTCGCGGATGATCGCGTTGGGCCCGATCACATTCGCCCTGCCGATGACGGTCTTCCCAAGGATGTGCGTGTTCGGCTGGATCAGCGTGTCCTCACCGATCATCACCTCCGCCTCGATGTACGTCGATGCCGGGTCAGCCATGCTGACGCCATTGAGCATGTGCTGGCCATTGATGCGCTGGCGCATGGCAGCCTCGGCTTCGGCCAGATGCACGCGGTTGTTGATGCCGATGGTTTCGATCAGGTCATCATGCACGACGGCCTGCACCGCCTTCTTGTCCCGGCTGGCGATCTCGACGATGTCGGTAAGATAGAACTCGCCCTTCTTCGGATTCTTCTCGATCTGCCTCAGCGCATCCCAAAGCCATCCGGCGTCGAAGCAGTACGCGCCGACGTTGAGCTCGTGGATCTGCAGCTGCTCCGGCGTGGCCACAAACTCCTCGACAACGGCCTGCACTGTTCCGTCCGCGGCGCGCACCACCCGGCCGAAGCCGCGCGGATCGTCAGCCATGACCGTCAGCATGGTCGCCGGCCCTTTGTTCGACCGCTGCGTATCGACCAGCTGCTGGAATGTCTCACCCCGTAGCAGCGGCATGTCTGCATACGTCACCAGCACGTAGTTGCTCTTCCCCTTTAAGAACGGCTCGGCCTGCAGCGCGGCATGGGCCGTGCCCAGCTGGGGTTCCTGCAATGCGAAGTCGGCTGTCTCCCCCACAAACGCCCTCACCGGCTCCGCCCCGTGGCCCACGACGATGACCGGCTTGCCTGTGACCACCTGCTGGATGGCCTTCAGTGTGTGCCACAGCATCGGTTTGCCGCACAGCGTATGGAGCACCTTGGGCGTCGCCGAGTGCATACGCGTTCCCTGACCTGCGGCCAACAACACAGCAGCGACCGTCATTGGAGCTCCTTCTTGCACCCACTTCTACTCATCATCGGTTTCGGAGCGGCCGCGCAGGCGGACCTGTCGGAGAAAAACACCCGCCTGCGCGGGTCTGCATGTCACAGCTGGGGCGCCTGGATTCGAACCAAGATCCACAGATCCAAAGTCTGGTGTGCTGCCATTGCACCACGCCCCAAGGCACGTGCACTTGGCCCAACAAAGGTTGAGCGCCGAAAATTGTATCATGGCGCGGAGCGGCGCTTTTACGATCGCCGTCACGCTGCCCGACTATTCCCACAAGTCGGTGCTCAGGTACTTGAGGCCGGAATCGGGCAGCAGAACGACGACGGTGCCGCCGCGAAAGGCTCCAGCAAGCAACTGCTTCGCGGCAGCCACATTCGCCCCGGCCGAGAAGCCGGCGAAGATTCCCTCTGCTTTCGCGAGCTGACGCGCCGTCTGGATCGCCTCTTCATCCGATACTTGCAGAAAGCCGTCCACGTCTTCGCGGCGGATCAGCGGCAGGTCCGGCATTGAGTATCCACCGCCCTGGATGCGGTGATTCGGGTTTCTTGCAGCCTGGCCTGCCAGCACGGCCGCATCCTCCGGCTCCACCACGAAGCAGCGGATGCGCGGCCATTGCCGCTTGAGCGCCTCGGCGCATCCGGCAAATGACCCGCCGGTGCCGACGAAGTCGCAGAAAGCATCGATCGGCGCGCCTGCCTGGCGGATGATCTCAGGGCCTGTATGCAATAGGTGCGCGCGGACATTGCCTGCCAGTCGAAACTGATCGGCTCGAAACGCATCCCGCTCCGCGGTGATCCTCTGTGCGGCCTTTTCCACCAGCGCCAGATCACCCCCGGAAACCTGCCCGGGCGTGGAGCCTGGCAGCTGATCCACCAGGATGACTTCGGCCCCCAGGGCTCTCATCATGCGGGCACGCTCCACGGAATTGCCCCTCGACATCACCGCCACGAATGGATGGCCCTGGATGCCGCAGACGATGGCAAGGCCGGTCCCCGTGTTCCCGCTCGTCAGCTCGACCACGGTTTGCCCCGGAGCGAGCCGCCCCTCGGCTTCAGCGTCCTGGATGATCTGCCGGGCGATGCGATCCTTCTTCGAATAGCCCGGATTGAGGTACTCGAGCTTGGCCAGGATCCGGCCCTGCAGGCCTCGCGTCAGCCGGCTCAGTTCGACCAGCGGCGTCTCGCCGATCGCCTCCACCACGGAGCTGCGCACTCCGGCGTTCATATGCAGATCAGCCTCCGGCGGTGGTCTCGCGGATCCCGGCTTCGAATTCCCTCAGCCACATCCCATCCTCATTGCCGGATCAATGACCGTGCCCTATTCCTTCTGGGGAGTCGTCCGGGTTTTCAAAGCCCGGGTACGATCTAGCCTTCGGTGTCGGGCGTCAGCCCCATCTTGCGGGCTTCTTCGTACGGAATCACGTCCTTGCTCATCGGCTTGTTGGCGTGCTGCGTGGCTGCCGCGTCCCAGTAAGCGTCAAGCTCGACCTCGTTCAAACCCATCTCGGCCGCAGCGTCCAGCAGCGCATCCGTTTCGGGAGCGGCTCCTGCTCCTGCCAATTCGCCCGCCCCGGCACCTTTCCGGCGCCTCGGGCCTGCCGCGCCACCGAGGCGCAGGCCCTTGCCGACCTCTTCCTTGAACGCCCGCATGGCCTGTAACCTGTCGAGCAGGTGCTGGCGGTTGGAGAGGTCCTGGCCCGTAAGCAGGAGGGAATAGGAGGCGTCAACCGGCATCAGGATCAGATCTTGATCGCCCCCGGAAAAGACGGAGAACTGGTTCAGGGTCTCCTGCCGGTTAGAGTCCGAGACCTTCAGGCCTGCAGCGAAGGCTGCGGTCAGCGCCGAGATCAACGACACTTCCATGCTGCGGTCCCGCAATTCGCCGGCGCGTGCCACAACCAGGCCGCGATTGCTCAGCAGGAGCACTGCATCGGCGTCCGTTTCCTGCCGGAACCGGGCCAGCAGCTCTGAGACGGGCAGCCGGTTGGTTTCGGCGCTCCGTTCGGATTCGACCGGAAGGATGGTGCGTGTGAGTCCGAGCCCGCGCTCGACGGCGTCGAGGAAATCCCCCAGCGGCACGGGCTTGCTGAAGACCGCCACCGCTCCGGCATTCAGCGCCTCATCCCGCACCCTGCGATCGGTGTTCGCCGTGATCACGATCGCACGCATAGCGGGTTGTGCCGCGAGCGCCTGGCGCATCAGTTCCGTGCCGGTGATGCCGGGGAGGTTGTAGTCGGTGATCAGCAGATCCACGCGGCGGCTGCCCAATTCCCCCAATGCGGCCTCGCCGGACGCTGCCTCGAGAATCTCGAGCTCCGGATTCTTGAGTGTGTCCAGCGCCGAGTGCAGCAGGCGCAGGATGTCGCGTTGATCGTCAACCAGCAGGATTGCAGGTGCCATGCGTCCCGACCTGGCCGGCCTTCACTTTGGGGGCCTACTGAATGAATGTCTCGGCAAAGTGGCAGGCGGCAAAATGCCCCGGCTTGAGCTCGCGAAACCCGGGTTCCTTCTCGGAACAGATCGGCTGAGCCACGGGGCAGCGCGGATGAAATCGGCAGCCGCTTGGGGGGCGCAGCGGGCTGGGCACGTCGCCCTTCAGGATCAGCCGCTTGCGCCTGAGCTTCGGGTCGGCAATCGGAATGGCGGACATCAATGCCGCCGTGTACGGGTGCAGGGGATTGCGGTACAACTCGACGCGGTCCGCCAGCTCCGCCAGCTTGCCCAGGTACATGACCGCCACCCGGTCCGAAATGTGCTCCACCACGCTCAAGTTGTGTGCGATGAACAGGTAGGTCAGGCCGAACTCGTGCTGCAGGTCCCGCAAAATGTTGAGCACCTGCGATTGGATGGATACATCCAGGGCGCTGACCGGCTCATCACATACGATGAACTTGGGGCGCAGCGCCAGGGCGCGGGCGATCCCGATGCGCTGCCGCTGTCCCCCCGAGAACTCATGCGGGAAGCGGCGGGCGTGGTACGTCTCCAGCCCCACCTTCTTCAGCGTATCCATCATGATCTCGACGCGTTCCTTATGCGTCGCGACCTGATGGATGTTCAGCCCTTCCATTACGCATTCGCCTATTGGCAGGCGCGGGTCCAGCGAGCCGTATGGGTCCTGGAAGATGATCTGCATGTCGCGCCGAAGCTCCTTGAGCTCCGCGGCGTTCAACTTGAAAATATCGCGACCATTGAAGATCGCAGACCCGGACGTGGGATCGATCAGCCGCAGCATGGTGCGCCCGACGGTGGTCTTGCCGCAGCCGGATTCCCCGACCAGCCCGAGCGTCTCGCCTCTCTTGATCGTGAAGCTCACGTCATCCACGGCCTGGACCTGAGCCACCACGCGCTGCATGATGCCGGCGCGCACCGGGAAGTATTTCTTCAGGTGCTCCACCCGCACCAGTATTTCGTCGGAGGACGAGTTCTGAGCCATCAAGGACTCCGGAGCGGGGTCAGCGCGCCTTGAGCGGTGCGCGGTGACCTGCGGTGTTCTGATAGAGCCAGCAGCGGACGTGGTGACCGGGCCTGGCCTCGTGAAGCTGCGGTTCGGATTCAGTGCAGATCAGCAGCGCATGTTTGACGCGGGCGGTGCACCGCGGCGCGAAGCGGCAGCCGGACGGGAGATTGACAAGGTTCGGCACGTTCCCCGGGATCACGTCCAGGCGATCCTTGATCTTTCCCAGGATCGGTATGGATCCGATGAGACCCTGGGTGTACGGATGCAGTGGGTGGTCGAACAGCTCTTCACATTCAGTCTGTTCCACGATCTCCCCGGCATACATCACGGCCACCCGCTCGGCCATCTCGGCGATGACCCCCAGGTCATGCGTGATGAGCAGAACCGACGTGCCCATCTTTTCACGCATGTCCAGGATGAGATCCAGGATCTGCGCCTGGATGGTCACGTCCAGGGCTGTCGTCGGTTCGTCGGCGATCAGCAGTTCGGGCACGCAGGCCAGGGCCATGGCGATCATGACGCGCTGTGCCATACCACCGGACAATTCATGGGGGTACGATCCGGCGCGGCGCTCGGCGTCCGGAATGCCCACCATCTTCAACAGCTCAACGGCGCGAGCCTGGCCGGCCTCCTTGCCGAAATCCTGGTGAATGCCGAGCACTTCGGCGATCTGGTCGCCCGCGCGGAACACCGGGTTCAGGGCGGTCTGCGGCTGCTGGAAGATCATCGAGATGCGATTGCCCCGCACCCGCATCATCTCGCCCTCCGACAGCTTCAGGAGATCAGCTCCGTCCAGAAGGATCTCACCCTCGAGGATCCTTCCGGGCGGCGCGATCAAGCGCATAATCGAGAGCGAGGTAATGCTCTTGCCGCAACCTGATTCACCGACCAGTCCAAGGATCTCGCCGGACCTGATCGTCAGATTCACGCCGTCGACGGCGTGGACCACGCCGTCTTCAGTGAAGAAGTGGGTCCTGAGGTCCTTGATTTCCAGCAGGGTCTGCTTCTCGGGCTTCGATGCGCTCATTGTCCCTGATCCAAAGTCGGCCCTGATTATAGTTGAAAACATCTACGGAGCTGCCGGAGCCGCCAACCCGGGCGCGCCATACACACCGGCGAGGCCGTCCAGCACTGAGGTGAATGGATAGGAGAGACCGCGAACGTCTTCATGCGTGACGGTGGAATACAGGGGCAGCATCGGAACCTCCTCCGCCAGGGTTCGCTGGATCCGGCGCACGAGCCCGCCCGCCTCATCGAGGTCGCTCGTGGCTGCCAGTTCTCCACACAGCGAGGTCACCGAGGTTGCAGCGTATTGGAAAGTCCCGCCGGCACCGAACCAATCGCATAGATAGCCCGGATAAGGACTCAGCCGCCATCCCAGAACAGCCATGTCGTACTCGCCGCTGCTGAGAACCGCATAGTCGATCGCATCGGCCGTCACCGCCTGCATGCGCAGGGGCATTCCAAGCATCAGCCCTCGCCGTTCCACGTAGGCAGCCGCGGCGGTGCGGGTTTCATCGGACGCAGGCGCGAGGAGTTGCATCGTTGGCAGCTCTGACCCGTTCGGTCTCTTCAATCCCTGGCCGGGTTCAGCACCTGAAGGTGCCCGCTCCCATGTGTAGCCTCTTGCCCTGAGGATCGCCACGCCTTCCGTTACGCGCGCCGCCGCGTCCAGGCCCGCACACGGAAGGTGCGCCTGGGCGCTGTGCCAGGAGCCATCCTGCTGTGCCACAAATGAGGTTAGCGGCGCGGCCCCCTCTCCGAGCAGGCTTGCAAGCTCATTCTGGTCCACCACGCACGCGAGCGCCCGTCGAAAGGCGGCATCCCTCAGGCCGGGCGAACCGAGGTTGAAAAGCAGGAAGCGCATGCTCCGCGTTGGACTGATCATGCCTGCCGGCGAGCTTCCGACCGCCCCGGGCAGTGGATCCAGGATCACGTTGACTTCGCCATTCGCCAGGGCTGCCGTCGCGGCCTGGCGCGTTTCGTACGTGTAGAACGCCGCGCGGTCGAAGTTCGGAGCCGGACCGGGAAGATCCGGGTTGGGGAGGTTCACGATCGGCGCCCCCGTCTTCGGGCCGGAGGGGGCGGTGCCTGGCAGCCAGCTCCCGAGGAGAGGCTCGCCCCCGGCGTCCTGCTCGAAGAGGGCCAGCCGGGCCTCGTGCAGCGCCTGCTGCCGCGCGGCGGCGGCCTTTTCAAGATCATTGGTCGCTTCGTCGAGGTTTCCCTGCTGCCGCCTCAGGTCTGCCTGCAGCTGCCGCGCCGGCTCTCCCTGTGCAGAGAGTGCGGCCGCATACAGCTGATCTACTACCTGCCGCAGTGTCGCGATCCGGCCATTTAGCACTTCCATATTGGCGAGTATCTCGTCCGCCGGCAGCAGCTCTGCGGCGACGGCCACCTTCGATGACCAGAAGCGCTCCTGTACCACCGGTCCCTGCAGCGCACCGTACTGCCACACGTCCACTCCCGGCGCGCGCTTGAAATAGAATTTGAGCACGTCGGGCGACACGGCCTCGGCGTGGTCAAGCCAATCGGGATCATAGTAGTCCTGCCAATCGAAGCCGAGCTCGAACTCAAGCGCCGCATTGACCGTGAAGGCCACGTCCTGAGCGGTGAAAGGAGCCGCGTCCGACCAGCGCAGATCCGTGCGCACCGGCACGGTTGCAGTGTGGAAGATCCCCTCCTGCCGCATGACGGTCGGCGGCCCGGCGGCTGTCAACGGGGCAAACGCCCGATCGGGTACAGATTCGTTATACAGTCGCGGCCAATACTGCGCCCGCACCGCATAGTTGTTGTAGGAATAATCCCGGCCTGCGAACAGCGCCCAGACATTCTGGTCGGTGACTTCCCCTATCAGCGCAAAGCGAATCTCCGGTGCGTGCGCCGGGGCCGTCATGGCCGCCGTGGAAATCGGGGGCGGGGTGCGTGTTGGGCCGGAGGCGCAGGCTCCGGCAAGGATAGTCAGCGCGAGCAGGCTCGGAGCGCCGCGCCCCCGGCGCGGCGGCTCTGAAGCGTGGTGCCTCGGCGATGTCCCAGTCACTACTGACAGCCCTGACCCACGTCGAACGCCTCGATATTCCACATTGGGTTGGCGCTTGGATCAAGGTCGAAGTGACACACATCCGCCCGCGCCGCGGCCACCTTCAGCCGGTAGTAGAGCGGTATGACGGGGACTTGGGCGGCGAAGACCGCCTGCGCATCCTGGAATGCCACGGCGAAGGTGGCTTCGCCCGGCAGGGCAAGCGCGGCCGAGTGACAGGCCGCGTCGTATTCCGGATTCTTGAAGCCGGTCACGTTCGTGCCGACCCAATGATTGCCTGCATTGGGCACCTGGCTGCTGATGAACCACTCGCACGGGGGCAGCACATCATCGGTGGACATGGCGTACTCGATCAGGTCGAAGCGTCGGCCGAAAAGCAGGCCTTCCGGCCCCGGCGCATACAGGTCTTCCTGTGAAAAGTACTGCACGTTCACGCCCACACCGCATTCAGCCAGGGATCGAGAAAGGATGTCCGCAACCTGGCGCCGCTGCAGCGCGGGTGTGGAGTAGTAGTTGAGCGTGAGGGGCGTCCCGGCCGGGACATTCGCCACGGCAGACGCCACCCTGGGTGTGCTCGCATCACCGTCAGAGTCTCGCCAGCCCACCTGCTCCAACAGTTGGATCCCGGCGGCCGGATCGTGCTTGTACGCCGGCACGGTTCCATTGTGGAGCGGATGGTCCAGCGGGACGAACGAAAGAGGAACGCTGGAACGACCGAACAGAACCGTATCCACGGCCTGCTGCCGGTCGAGGCATAGCGCCAGTGCCTGCCGCGTACGCGCGTCGGCGAGCACATCCGGCCGGTCGTTTCTGGCGAGGCTGATGCCGTCGTCGTACGAGCCCGGGAGGATGCCCAGCCCCAGCCATTCGATCGCCATGCCCGGGGCGATGGTGCTGCGCGCCTCTCCCGACTGCTCCAACTGGCTCAGCAAAGCCATCTGGCCGTCGAGGCGGACGCTGGGATCCAGGATGTCGCAGTGGCCCGCGGTAAGCTCGCTGATGGCGGCGTTCGGATCGCTGATGAATCGGAATACCACTTCTTCGAACTTGGGGTACCCCTCCGCTGCCCGGAAGTAGTTGGGACTCCTGGTCAGCGTGATGTGATCGCCTGCCGCCCATTCGTCGATCTGATAGGGCCCCCACCCGAGCGGCGTGCGCGCGGCGATGTCGATCTGCGGCAGCTCCGCCGGTTGAAATTGGCTCCAGGCGTGCCTGGGCGCGGGCGCCCAGAAGTTGGTCATGAACGACGTGTCGAGGTAGCCCGGGATTCCCCACCACTGCGTGGTCGCCGGATCAGCGGCCTCGTATACCTGCGTGCGATCCACGAGGAAGCGGGCACCGATCTCTGCCGTCTCCGCCTCCAGCTGATAGGCGTAGACCGAGTCATCCGCCGTGAGGGGCGTGCCGTCGGACCAGGTCAAATCGCTGCGCATGTGGAACGTCACGATCATCTGGTCCATCTTGATGGCGCTGATCCCATCGTAGGTGACGATGCAGTCGTCGCCCCGGCACGTTGACGGACGGATGCGCAGCCCGGCCGCCAGAAGGACGGCATTGCCGTCGACGTCCACGACCGTGTCACCCGCCTGAACATCCAGCGGCACGATCTGGACATCGCCATTAGCCAGGGTCGGCATTTTCTGAAGTATGACCGGCTGGTAGTCGTAGCTCAGCGTATCGATCGGGCCGTCATTGATCGCCGCCAGGACGCTGCGCGCTGCGGCGTTGGGGGATGCCAGCGGATACAGGGTGTTTGGCTCATTGCCCAGGCACACGGTCAGGCTGCGTGGCGGCACCGCCGTCGGCGTGATGCCCAATGTGGGAAGTGTCTCAGGGGTGGGGGTCTCGGCCCTCTGCCACGGAAGCGTGCAGCCGGTAAGCAGGGCGATCGACGTGGTTGCGATGAATCCAGCGCGGCGCAGGCCGGGCATGCAGGGCATGGATTACTCCTCGGTCGGACGGGCGGCGACTAATCAGTTCGAGAGTCGCGTGCGTGCCCCTGAATCCTATCGCATCCGGCCTGTTCTAACAAGCGGAGGGCGTTTCTCTAGGCATCCTGGGATACGGCGAAGCCGGCAGCTGCGTCCATCGAGGCGGGGAGAGAGCGGGCGACGAAAAAACCGCGAGCCTCCATGAACTCGCGGTTCTCTCAAGCCGGGGCTTGCGATGCGCTCAGTGCCGCCCGGACGGCTCTCTCCGCCGCCAAACCCGGACGGCCAGGAAGATGGTGAATGCCACCAGCGCAATGCCGGCGAGCACCCGCCACGCGTCCATGGACGCCGCTGTGGTCGGGGCCTCGGCGGCCTCCAAGCGCTCGTCCGTGACGGTTGGTGTCGCACTTGGCGGGCCGACCCGAATGGTTTCCGCGTTGGCGGCATCCAGATCGCCGCGGCCATCCCACAAGCCGTTCTCACGCAGGAGGAACGCGGTCACTTGCCAGTTTTCCTGCTCTGAAAGGCTGCCGGGTTTCCACCACGGCATTGCTGCCGCAATGTATCCCTGAAGAGTGGCGGCGGTTGGGAATTTGCTGAGTGCCTTGGGGCCCACCACCGGAGGAATGAACGTCGGCAGAGTGAACCCATCCTCGTATGGACGCTCGCCATGGCAGCCGCGAGCCCAGCAGTATTGCTCCTCGGGAGGGTACGTTTCGCGGAACTCGGCGGTCAGACCTTGCCCCTTCTCTCCGTGACATGGTAGACAGTACCCCCAGTACGCTTGCGCGCCGACATCCGCCTGGCTTGGCGCGGCGGGGAGCGTGGGTCTAGCCAGTCTGTCAAACGTGGGAGTGGCGACTACGAACGATGGTTCGGCGATGGTGCTTAACGATGTTCCCTCCTGGAGTCGCGACGCTGTCAGCAACAGCATCAATCCAGGAGGGAACAACAACAGCCAGGCCGTTCGCGCCGGAATGCGCACTGCCGATTAGTTAGGTCTTGCCGCGTAGGCGCGGATCGAGCACGTCACGCAGCGCATCTCCGACCAGGTTCCAGCCCATCACAAACAGAACTAGGGTAAGGCCTGGCCAGACCACGATATACCAGTATCGGGCCAACGCCGTGATCCAATTTCGGGCAAATGAGAGCATTTGGCCCCAATCGGCATACCCGATCTCGGTCCCGATGCCC
>JAZDHO010000165.1:0-3072 GCA_043805815.1 Chloroflexota bacterium | reverse complement strand
ACAAAATGGTTCTTCCTCCAACAGCGCGAAGCCCATACACATGAACTGGAGCCCGGCATATCCTTGCCACAGTAGCTGATGGCCTGGAGGTGGATCGTTGTTGCGTCCAAGATACCCTCCGATCTGCGCTACCAGCCGCACTGCTTCACTCAGTGACGAAGGGGGCGGCAGCCGTTTTTTTTAGCGTAGGCACCCAAGGTTCGCAGTTCAATTTCCGAGAACAATACCTCAGCGGGAAGTTCAGGCGTCTCTCGGCCGAGAAGAGTCATCAGCATGATACGCCAGGCAATGACCAGATTGATGCCGATCGCACGGCGCAAACGTTCAGCGCTCTCGTGGGCAACGTCCTCGATGCGGCAGCCGGACTTGAGCACGCGGTGCCAGTCTTCGATACGCCAGCGCAGGCAGTACCAGCGCAGACACTGTTCGGCATCAGCGGCCGAAGTGACAGGGATTGTGGTCAGCAGGAACCACTCCACGGCCTCGGCGTCGGCCGGCGGGTTTTCCTCGAGGGCATGCACCACCCAGATGTCGATGGGCGCCTTGTCGGCATGGTAGCGTGCGGGCCGCAGCCGGACGGGCATGGCGCGTACCGCCAGCTCCGCCATGCGGCCGGGCCGTTTGCGGCGCGCCTTTTGTTTGCTTTTCTTCGCGCGGGCGCTCTGGCGTGGGACCGACACAAGGATCCGGCTCTGAATGGGCGTCTGACGCGCGGCGGCGAACAGCTTGAAGGGCTCTTCGTCGATGTTGCGGTCATGCTTGGCGCGCACCAGCAGCTCGACACGGGGATTTTGGCGTTGCTCGTCGAACAGCTCGAAGAAGTCCGCTTCCCGATCGCAGACGTCAATCAGCCGGGTCTGCGGCATTTGGCCGGCCAGCTCCACCAGGTCGCGGTGATGCTCGATCCAGACGAAGTTCTTTTTCTCCTCGATGGCAACGGCATGGCTGGGCCGCTGATCCTCGGGGGATTTGTTCTGGGGCGCTTCACAGTCGGCGCGCACCACGCCCAAGGGCAGGCCGTTGGCAGCGATGGCCAGGGTGGAGTGCAGGTGCAGGCCGCGGCTCTTGGCGCCGGTCTGGTTGGTGCCGATCACCCCCAGCCCTTCACACCGATCCAGACTGTTGTAGTCTAGATCGCTGCCGTCCTGCACGCACAGCACGACCTTTTGTCCCATCATCCGCCGCACCGTGCGCCCGCGGTGCGGCGCCAGGATGTTGGGCAGGGTCACGGCCGAGGCCTCCGGCTGGTCGATCATGCGGTAATAGGCCTTCACCGCCGGCCAGTCGCCCTTGGCCACGCCACTGAAGGCGCGATCGGGCACTTGTGCTTTGGCTGCCGCCACGTTGACCAATCTCCTGCTCAGACGGGCATCGCCCAAGGGGGCGCCGCCGAATTCCTGTTGCGCCCACCCATCGCCTTCCAGACCGGCCGTCGGCGTCAGCGCCGCGCCACCGGCATTAGCCGACAAGCCCATGCGCCCCCTGAAGTCGTTCTCCAGGGGATAGACGAAGATGGCTTTGGGAGTCAACGCCGCCTGCGCGAAACGATCCTGCCGTCCTCGCCCGCAGGTCTGACCGACCTCGATCCAGTTTGTCGCCCGATAGCAGGCCCCTGAATGGTGCTCGGTGTGGACAAAACTCTCCACCAACCAGGGTCGGTAGCCGTACTGGCGCTCAAAATCATCGGGCAGGGCCGACAGGCTCATGCTCAATACCTTGGAAGCCAGGTTGCGGCACGCCACGGCCGGACGCAGCAGAAAACGGCTCATGCCCACTACATAGTGCAGATAGGCCCGCCGCTGCTCGCCATCCCAGCCGATCCATGCATCCCGCGCGGCCAGGTGCAGTGCGGCAGCGGCAAAGCCAAACCCGCCCAGCCAACCGTGGGCCGAGCCGATGAGGTAGCGCAATTGCCTTCCGACCAGAGGCCCCGCACCTTGCGGATGTTCCCCTTCCATCAACTCGTTCCACAGCCGCATCTGCTCGGGGGTGCTCACCAGGACCAGTTCCAGGCCCTTGAGCTCTCCGGCCTCCGGAGGCACCTCGCGGGGTGAGGCCACCGGCTCCGACAAGCGGCGCGGCGAAGGGTTGCGCCTGGGCGGTGTGCGCGCCGCCGGCAAGGCAAAGTGACCGCGACCTTCCAATTCACGCATCGCCTTCAGACAGCCGGCCATTTGTGCCCGACCACGAGCATCGTGGAAGTCAAACCGCTCGCATACCTGCGCTGCCAGTTCGCTGCGGTGGGCGAGGGCATTGCCCTCCAGCAGCTCGCGAACATAGCCGATGCTCTCGGGTTTCGATAGAGTCCGTTTGATTTGGTTCTGTATGACGTTCATGCCGCCAAGCATGCACGATACGAATCATTTTGTTCAGGGGCTGGCTATGGGGAAAGGACAGGGCTAGCCATGGCCGAGCCGTTCAAGCAACGTACGCCGCGGCAGTTCGTCGGCTCGTACCGCCCCCGGGTCGATGGGTTCGAGAAAGCCAGTGGGCAGGCCGAGTACGTGGATGACATCGCGCAGGAGATCCGGTTCCCCGGCCTCCTCTTCGCCAAGGTCCTGCGCTCTCCCTACCCGCACGCCCGCATCACCCGCCTGGACACCTCTCGCGCCGAGTCCCTGCCCGGCGTCCACTGCGTGCTCCGCTACGACGATCCCGAGGTGGCCGCCATCAAGCCCACCACCAACTGCTGGACCAGCGCGAACTCGCTGCCGTACAGCCGCATGTGGTACCCGAAGTTCCGGGACCGCCGCATCCTGGATAGCACCGTGCGCTGGGTGGGCGACGAGGCCGGCGTGGTGGTGGCCGCCGAGAGCGAGGAGATCGCCGAAGAGGCTCTGCGCCTGCTGGATATCGACTGGGAGGTGCTTCCCTTCGTCCTCGATCCGCACGAGGCCATGAAGCCCGGCGCGCCCGTCATCCACCCGGAGATCGTCCCGGACGGCAACGTGCTCCCGGGCGACGACTTCGGGGGTCCCGACGTCTTCGTGGACAAGGGCGACGTGGATGCCGGCTTTGCCGCGGCCGAGGTGGTGGTGGACGCGCACTCCCAGTACCACCGCGCCGACCACT
>JAZDHO010000164.1:0-3699 GCA_043805815.1 Chloroflexota bacterium | reverse complement strand
TCCTCGAAGACCACCTCTTCGTTGCCGATCAGCTTCTCTTCCACCTTGGCCACGATCAGGTTCAGGTGCCCCGAGTGCGCGACGTAATCCAGGTCGTCCGACGGGATGGTCAGCACCGGGCAGAGAACAAAGTTGGAGATCCAGGACTCGTACAGTTCGTTCAGGCCGTTGAGGTACTCAGGCTTGATCTTCCGCTCGAAGTCGCGGCCCCGGTGTGAGATGCGGCGCAGCAGCGTGTCCACCGAGGCGCGCAGGTAGATCAGCAAGTCCGGGGGCGCCAGCAGCTGCACCGAGGTCTCGTACAGTTCGCGATAGGTTGCGTAGTCGCGCTCCTGGAGAAATCCCTGCAGGAAGAGGTTGTGGGCGAAGATCTCGGCGTCCTCATACACGCTGCGGTCCTGCACCACCGAGTCGGGCTGCTGTGCCAGATCGTAGTGCGCGCGCAGCCTGCGCGTCAGAAAGAAGATCTGCGAATGGAACGCCCAGGCGGACATGTCGGCATAGAAATCCGCCAGGTAGGGGTTCTCGGTCACGGGCTCGTAGAACGGCTGCGAGTCCAGGCGCTGGCACAGCATGCTGACCAGCGTGGACTTGCCGACACCGATGTTGCCGGCAACGGCGACGAATTTTTTCATCGCGACCCCCGCGGTCGTGCGAAACGTGGGCGATAGCTGCGCATGTCAGGGCAGTGCCGCCAGCTGTTCGTCGATGATTGTCTTGAAGAAGGAGAACGGATAGGCGCCCACCAGGCGCCTGCCGTTGATGAAGAACGTTGGCGTCCCCCCCACAGCCGCCTCGCCGTTCTCGGTCGGCAGGCTGCCCGCGAAGGCCATGTCCGCTTCCACAAACTCCTTGTAGCTCCCGCTCGTCAGGCAGGCCTCGAACGCGGCCGTGTCCAGCGCGAGTTCCTGGGCGAAGCCCACGTAGACGGCGGTTTCCAGCGTGGTGCCTTCGGCGTTGTTGATCAGGTCCTTCTCGGCGAAGAGCTTGTCGTGATACGCCCAGTACTGATCCTGGTCTCCGGCGCACAGGGCGGCCTCGGCGCTCGGCTTGGCGTTCTGATGGAACGGCAGCGGGTAATTGCGATACACAAAGCGGATCTGCCCGGGATAGGCATCCAGCAGCTGCTGATAGGTTTCTTCATGCCAGCGCGTGCAGTAGGGGCACTGGTAGTCGCTGAACTCCACGACGGTGATCGGCGCGTCATCCGGACCGAGGCTGGGGAAGCCCTCCACTGGTACGCTGTACTGCACCTGCTCGAGGGTCGGCGTGGCCACAGCCGGCGGGCCGGCCACCTGCGTCACCACCGCGGGCGCGGCGGGTGTTCGCCCCCACACGACATAACCGAGGAGGATCCCGATCGCAAAGGCCAGCACCACGAGCACAGCGTAGAAGTGCGTGGCTTTGAAGGTGAGAGTCCCTTCCTGCTTCATCACCGGTTCGTACGCAATCTCATCAACACCAGAGGTTTTCTTCTTGGCAGGCATGGGGCGCATTATACTGCGACTCACCTTAAGGGTAACCCGGCTTCACCAAGCGGCGAGATTGCTCTTGGGGTGGGGTGCGACCTGGACGATGCAGGTCGCATGGAACCAATGCCGTCGTTGTGCGTATATCTCTTTGGAGGCTTAACAAATGACTCGCAGAGACATGATCCCCTGGTATTTGTGGCCCTTTACCCTGCTGTGGAGGTTGATCGCCACCATCGTTGGACTGACCGGGCGCTTCGTGGCGATGGTCATCGGGCTGGTGTTCATCGTCGTGGGTGTGCTCGTCAGCCTGACAATCATCGGTGCGATCGTCGGCATCCCGATGGCGCTCATCGGGCTGCTGTTGTTCATCAAAGGCCTTTTCTAGGCCACGCGCTGAAAACGAAATCGCCGCCACCGGGCACACACAGCCACCAGGGCGCTGCGCGCCGGCGCGTCAGGCGGGCGGCGCGCTGCGGGCCGCGCGCGTACCGATCCGGTTGCGCTGCGAGGCGATGAACCGGCGAATTGCAGGCAGTCTGAGCACCAGCAGCAGCAGGATCACCAGCGCGTAGATCAAGGGGCGCAGGATGTCCCCCTGCAGGCTGAGGATATTGCCCTTCTTCGAAAGGACGTAGTGCACGACCGCGATGGGGGCGATCAAATACACCAGTTGATGCAGCCGCTTCCAGTTCTTCCCGAGGCGCACCTTCCAGATGTCGAAGGATGTGACCGCCAGGGGTATCAACAACAAAAAGGTCGTCATCCCGAACAGGATGTACGGCTTCTGCACAATGGTCTGAACGAAGAAGTCCCAGGCCAGGCCGTTGTCCAGGTCCAGGAAGATCAGCACGTGCAGGAAGGCGACCATGAAGGCGTACAGGCCGAGCGTGCGGCTGCGTTTGATCAGCTCGCGCCAGCCGAGGATGTTGCTCAGGGGCGCGCAGGCAAGCGAGAGCACCAGCAGCGTGATGGCCAGGCGCCCAGTGCGCTGCTGGATGGCCTGCAGCGGGTTGGCGGTGAGCCTGCCGGTGAAGAGATCGAACGCGATCCACGTCAGTTCGCCCAGGGCATAGACGTGCACGGAGATCTGCAGCGGCGTGTAGGGCAGGCGCTTGAGGTGGTCAGCGAGGTTCATAGCGTGGTCTCGATGGGATGAGGGGGCGCGGTCTCATCAGGCCCCCACCCATACCCCCACCCCGACGACGGGGGCAGTTGACACGGAAAAAGTATCTGCGGCGGGGAAAGCACCCGCCGCAGATACTTTTTCCGGGTGTCCCCGAGCGTGAGGTCATGGCATTGCCAACGACATAGCCTGTGAGACCTAGTAATTCTTCGCCAGGTCCATGCCCTCATACAAATGGGCGACCTGACCGGCATAGCCGTTAAACATCAGCGTGGGCCGGCGGCTCAACTCCCCGATGCGGCGTTCCGAGCTCTGCAGCCAGCGTGGATGTGCCACGTCCGGGTTGACGTTGGCATAAAAGCCGTACTCGTTGGAAGCGATCGATTTCCACATGGTCTCGGGCTGCTCGGCGACCAAGTCTATTTTGACAATGGCCTTGATGCCCTTGAACCCGTATTTCCACGGGGCGACCAACCGCAGCGGTGCGCCGTCCTGCGGCGGAAGCGAGGCGCCGTACAGACCGGTCACCATGAGCGTCAGGTCGTTCATGGCCTCATCCAGGCGCAGCCCTTCCGTGTACGGCCACGGATAGAAGATGTTGCTCTGCCCCGGGAACTGCTCCGGATCGAGGAGCGAGGTGAATGCCACGTACCTGGCGTCCAGCGTGGGCTCGACGGCTTTCAACAGGCTCGCCAGCGGAAAGCCCTGCCACGGGATGACCATGCTCCAGGCCTCCACGCACCTCAAACGATAGATGCGGTCCTCCTGCGGAAACATCTTGAGCAGGTCCTCCATGGCGAAGGTCCTGGGCTTGCCGACCAGGCCGGTGACCTCCACGCTCCACGGATCGGACTTGAAGTTGGCCGACAAGGGCGCAACGGCTTCCTTGGTGGTGCTGAACTCGTAGTAGTTGTTGTAGTTCGTGATGTCGTGATAGCTGTTGAGCGGGGCGCCGAGCTCGTCGGTCTGGCCCCCGAAGGCCGCCGCGCTGGTCGGCGCCGGCCCGGGTGCGCCGGCGGCCGCAGGCGCGCAGGCAGCCAGCAGCGCGCTGCCGCCAAGGATTCCCGTGGCTTTGAGGAAGTCGCGCCTGTTGCGATACAACGA
>JAZDHO010000163.1:0-2509 GCA_043805815.1 Chloroflexota bacterium | reverse complement strand
GCATGGGCACCGGGGCGGGCATCAGCGCGCTGGTCTCGCGACGCTTCGGTGAGAACAACATCGAGGCGACCAACCACGCCGGGGGGCAGGTGTTCTTCCTCAGCGCCCTGTGGGGGATGCTCTTCGTGCTCGCCGCGGTCTGCCTCTCAGAGCCCATCCTGGTCGCCCTCGGGGCCACGCCAGACATCATGGAGCAGGCCACCCGCTACCTCGTCATCACATCATACGGGGCGCCGGCACACATCTTCATTCTCGTGGTGGGCAACCTCCTCCGCGGTTCCGGCGATGCCTTCAAGCCGATGGTCATGATGGTTACCGCGAGCGTCCTGAACATCGTGCTCGACCCGTTCCTCATCCTCGGTATAGGCCCGTTCCCGGCCCTGGGCATCAGCGGCGCCGCCCTGGCGACGGTTATCGCCCAGTGCATCGGCGTGCTCATCGGTCTGTACTATCTCCTGGGGCATCGGACAACCTTCCATATCCGTGCCTCCCATATCAGGCCCAACCTGCGCCTTATCGCTGACATCTGCCGCGTTGGCATGCCCGCCTCTATCCAGGAGGTAACCGAGAGTCTCGCCTTCATCCTTTTCAACCGGGTGCTCTCCGCCTACGGTTCGATCGCCATCGCCGCCATCGGCATTGCCATGCGGGTTTCCGACCTTGCCTTCATGCCTATCATCGGCGTTTCCCATGCGCTGCTGCCGGTGGTCGGCTTCAACTTCGGCGCCGGGAATGAGAAACGCCTCTGGTCGGCCGTCCGTCTGGCCTGTATCGGCATCATGGCCCTGATGGCCCTGATGACCGTCGTCTACGAGGTGTTTGCGCCCTGGATAGTTGGCCTCTTCAGCAGTGACCCCGAGGTCATCGCCGCGGCCGTTCCGGCCCTCCGCATCGGCATCGCCGCCATTTCCCTCATCGGCCCCAGCGTCATGTTCGTGGCGACGTTCCAGGGGCTATCCAGAGGGAACATGGCCCTCTTCCTTGCGCTCACCCGTCAATTCCTCGTGTTCGTTCCTCTCGTGTACCTCTTCAACCATCTCTGGGGGCTGATGGGGCTGTGGGTGTCCATGCCCGCAGCGGATACCTTCGGCTTCGTCATCGCCCTGGCGTTCATCTACCGGGAGTACCGACGTCGCCGGCAAACCGTGGATGCCCCGGTGTAGCGGCAGGCTCCCATGCGTGCCGCTACGTTCAGACCCAGCCCCGCACCTAGCGGGAGGGTCCGAGACCCTCCCCTACAACAGAATGGGGACGGCTGTCTGAACCCACACGTCCACCTCTCCTGTAGATACCGTCTTGCCTGTCAAGCTGCCATAGCTATGGATGGATCGAAAGGCCTGCCGCTCTTGAGCACTCCGAAGACGATGTGGATGAGCTTGCGCATGGCCGCCCCGACGATGACCATGGGGCACTTGCCGTATCCCCTGAGACGCTCGCAGAAGGCGGCGATAACCGGGTTCCATCTCATCGCGACCAGCGCCGGCATGTACAGTGCCTTCCTGATGCGAGACGAGCCTGTCTTCGACAGTCGGGTCTTGCCTCGCACGGACGAGCCTGACTGGCGCTGCCGGGGCGTCAGCCCGCAGAAGGCAGCCATGCGCCGGGCATCCTGGAACCGCGCCACATCGCCAAACTCGGCCAGGATCATGGCCGAGGTCGCCGGGCCGACGCCCGGGATGCTCTCCAGGAGGTCGCGCTTGCCGCGCAGGTCAGGATGCTGGTCGATGTGCTCCCGGATGAGACGTCGCACCTCTTTGAGCCGCTCCTCAAGCAGGCTGATGACGTTCTCGATGGAGGGTTTGACCACGTCGTCGGCGGTCTCCAGACGATTCCGCTCCTGGGTGAGCATGCCGCTCAGCTCGTCGGCGCGGCGCACCAGGGCCTGGAGTCTCTTCTCCTCCGGCGCGGGTGGCTGCCAGGCCTCGGGGTGCATGATGCGACAGAAGCGGGCGATGAGGCGGGCATCCGCCTTGTCGGTCTTGGTGCGGCTGAGCTGGCTCTGTCCGAATCCCTTCACCTTGGCTGGATTCACCACGCTGACCGTGTGGCCGGCGCGGTGCAGGTACATCGCCAGGTCATCGCCGTACACGCCGGTGGCCTCCATGCAGGCATGGACGCGTCCAGCGCCGTTGCGTTCGAGCCACCGGGCAAACATGGCGAATCCCTCGGGCGTGTTCTGGAACGCCCCGCTCTTCTCCTTGTCTCCTAGCAGCAGCGCAACGTCGAACTTCCTCTTGGCGATGTCGATACCGACGACTGTGGCTTGTTCCATTGACTCCACCTCCGCGAGACTTTACTGTGACGCCGATGTCGCGGCCACCCCGGGCCGACCTTGTCAATGCAAGCTCTTCCGCCAGGGAGGCTTAAAATACCGTCCGGCCTTGGGACTGGCGTCGGGGAGAGGGGATCGGGATCTACAACACAGGCTCTCACGCCTGAGGGGCCGTACTGATTCCCCTCCCCCGCGACATCGTTCCTGAGACTCTACACCAAGATACATGGGGCCGTT
>JAZDHO010000162.1:0-37904 GCA_043805815.1 Chloroflexota bacterium | reverse complement strand
TGACCGCCCAGGTGGTGCGGGGCAACGTCGGCGTCTGGCTGCACGAGGAGCTGTTCCGACTGCCGGATCGCAAGGAACTGCGCAGTTTTCCACGCTGGCCGCGGAGCGAAGGGATGCTGCGCGCCTTCTCAAGGCGCAAGAACTTCACACAGCGCGCATCCCGAGGTGGCGGCTCCTGGAAATCCGTGGCGGCACCCATAGAGGATCAGGGACTGTTGCTGGGCATCCTGCAAGTGACGCGCCTTGGCGGGCCCGCGTTCGGGCCATCAGAACTGGCGTTGCTCGAAAGCATTGTGGGCGTGGTGGCAGTCGGCCTGTACGCCTCGCTGCGGGTGGAGATAGAGCGCTTCCGGCTGGGCGAGCTCAATCTAGTCAGGCAGGTCAGCGCGCAGATCGGCACCGTCCTGCACTTGGATGAACTTTCACGCCGCGTGTGCGATCGCATCCAGAAAGCGTTCAACTACTACTATGTCGGGATCTTCACGCTCAGACTCGGTGAGAAGAGGCTGCGATACCGATCTAGTGCGCGTTCGCGGCGGACAAAGGCTCAGACGTCGCCACTGGCCCTTGACGTGGACTTCGGCCAGGGCCTGATCGGCAGCGCGGCCGCATCGGGACAGGTGATCAACGTACAGGACGTCCGGGCGGATGCGCGCTATCGGTTCATCGAGCCCCTGCCGGCCACCCGTTCCGAGGTTGCCCACCTCGGCGAACAGCCTCGTCACGGCCCTCCAGGCGCAGCTCCACGATTTTGTCGGTGCGGAGGCACTGGCAGACGACCTCACGATGCTGGCTCTGCATCGGCAATAGATTTACGGGGAAATTACGTCCGGATCATCGGGGGATTACACCATTGCTGCACAATGCAGTCCAAGACTATGCCAAGGAGGTATGAATGTCGAAGACTGTGAATGCTGCACGCAAACTACTCCTGCTGCTCGTGTTGGTGGGGCTTGGGGTGACGCTGATGCCCACTGCGCCCGTTCATGCACGGGCCGCCGCTGAGCCCGGCGCACCACCGGTGTCCGCAGAACTGCGCAGCCGGAGGCTGGAGCGTGTGTGGGCCCGTCAACAGCGCATACACGAACGCCTGTCTGTCATGTTCGATCACGCCCAGCAGCGAATCGGCACAGCCCAGGACCGGATCGATCAGGCTGAGTCCAATGGAAGGGATGTCGCGGCTTTGCAGGCGGCCCTGGATGCGTTCTCCGCCGCTCTGCAGGAAGGGCGGCCGGTCTACGAGAGCACCAAGGGGATCCTCGCCGCGCACAAGGGCTTCGATCCAAACGGGAAGGTGACGGATGCCGCCATGGCGGCTGAGACGATCGAGGCGATGGCCGGGAAGCTCCAGGAAATCCGTCGCATAATGCTTGATCCTGGCAAGGCGCTTCGCGAAGCCATCCGTGCCTTTCGCCAGTCCAACCGGCCGAACTAGGGCTTCCGCTGGCGCGGGACGCCCGTGGATGCGAGGCCGGAAGAAGGCTGAAGCGCCTCGCCATGAGCGCCGAAGTGAACGCTCTCGCACGAATCCGATAGGCCGCGCGGAGACCCTGCCTCGGGTCTCCGTGCGCGTCCACTGGGGGTGTTTCCGGGTTGCCCCGGTCGGCGCACGGCTGTATACTGAATTGCGGGAAGCAGCAGAGCGACCAGGAAGGAGAAGCGATGGCCAGAATGCCCGGCAAACAGATCGTGCACTCAGACGCAGCTCCCAATGCGATCGGACCGTACTCGCAGGCCGTCAGGACTGAAACAATGGTTTTCACTGCGGGTCAGGTCGGCCTGAATCCGGCGACAGCCGAATTGGTCGAGGGCGGCATCTCGGCGCAGACACGGCAAGTGCTTGCGAACCTGCAGCACGTCCTTCAGGCCGCGGAGTCGAGCCTGGAGCAGGTCGTGAAGACGACGGTCTTCCTGAAGGACATGAGCGACTTTGCAACCATGAACGCCGTCTACGCGGAGTTCTTTCCCCAGAACCCGCCGGCGCGTTCGACCGTGGCTGTGGCCGGGCTTCCGAAGGGCGCCCTGATCGAGATCGAGGCTACGGCGCTGGCAAGAGGGGTGCGGGGGAGATAACCAGATCACCTATCGGCCGGACAACGCTGATGCCTGAGGAATTGATTCTGCTGGTGGACGACGAACCGGCGATCCTCAAGCTGGCGCGCCTGTACCTGGAGCGCGATGGATTCCGCGTGCACGAGGCGAGGGACGGCGAGGCGGCCTTGAAGGCCGTTGATGATCTGCGCCCATCCTTGCTGGTGCTTGATCTGATGCTGCCGCGAATGGACGGCTTCGAGGTATGCCGTCGACTGCGCGCGACAAACAAGGACGTTGCCATCCTCATGCTCACTGCTCGCGACCAGGACGTTGACAGGGTCGTCGGCCTGGAACTCGGCGCCGATGACTACCTCACCAAACCATTCAATCCGCGCGAGCTGGTCGCGCGGGTGAGGGCGATCCTGCGGCGCAGCGCACGGCCGGGCGTGCCCGATACGCGCTCAATCCAGGTCGGCGAGTTGTCGATCGACGCGGCGCGACGCGAGGTCCACGTGGGCGATCGTTCCCTTGAGCTGCGCGCCAAGGAGTTTGAGCTGCTCATGCTGCTTGCGGAGCAACCCGGCCGCGTCTTCACGCGCGAACAGATCCTCGAACGCGCCTGGGGCTTCGAATATTACGGGCAGACCAGGACCGTCGACGTGCATGTCGGTCAACTGCGCAAGAAGATGCAGGGTGCGGCAGTCAGAATCGAGACCGTGACGGGTGTCGGATACAAACTGGTTGGCTGAGCGAGGTCTTCAACCCTCGCAGCGTATCATGTTCTCATCAATTAGGGGCCGGTTATGGTTGAGCTACGCCGCGCTAATCGTGGGTGCACTGGCGATCCTCTCGGCAGTACTCGCTGTCTTCCTGCTTCGCAATCCCTTCATCTACCGACAGACTCTTGTGCGCCTGCAGGCTGCCGAAAACCTGCTCCTGCGCGGGCCGCGCGCGGCGGGCAAAATCGATCTGATTGCGCAGGCCCTGGACGTGCGCGTGCTCATATTCTCACCCACGGGAGAGCTGATAAGCGATACCTCTGCCGATGAGGGGGCGTTGCGGTCACCGGTTCCGGACAGGCGCACGAGGAGGGTCGAGGCCATCAAGGATGCAAACGGGGCCGCCTGGCTGCATTCCCGCACGCGTCTTCCGGACGGCAACTGGCTCGTCGTAGCGACGCCGCGCCCACGACTCTTGCCGGTGTTGGATGTGCTCAGGGACGAGTTGTGGCGGCCGATGAGCCAAGGTGCCCTGATGGCGCTGTTCCTGGCCCTGATCCTCGCGTATCTGCTGGCGCGTTGGATTGCAGACCCGCTGCAGCAGCTTGTTGGGGCGGCCCGCTCGGTCGCCGCAACAACCTCGAAGGCGTCGCGGGCCAGATGGACGGACGGGGAGAGGCCCGAGTCCCGTCAGACGGAGTACGCAAGAGAGCGCGGGCCGCAAGAGGTGCGCGAGCTTACCCGCGCCTTCAATGCCATGCTTCGGCGCGTGGAGGCCAGTCAAGAGTCTCAGAAGGAGTTCGTGGCGAATGTCTCCCACGAGCTCAAGACGCCGCTGACGTCCATCCAGGGCTTCTCTCAGGCGATCATGGATGGCACGGCGGACAGTCCGGAGGCCCGACACCAAGCCGCCGAGGTCATCCATGACGAAGCCGCGCGGATGCATCGAATGGCCGTGGACTTGTTGGAGCTTGCACGCCTGGATGCAGGCACAGCGGAACTAGGAAACGCGCCCGTGGAGCTCGGCGTGCTGCTGGCTGGCGTGCAAGAGAGACTGCGACCGATCGCCGTCTCCTCTGGCGTCACGATGGAGTTCCTCTTGGCGGACGATCTGCCCGCGGTGGCTGGCGACGGCGACCGACTGGCCCAGGTGTTTACGAACCTGTTGGAAAATGCCCTGAAGTTCACCCCGCGGGGCGGGCGCGTGAGCGTGAGTGCGCAACGAGATCAGGGGGAGGTCCTCATCACAATCGCTGATACGGGCCGGGGTATATCGCCGGACGACACTCCAAGGATATTCGACCGCTTCTATCAGGCAGATTCGGCGAGGCGCGGTGGCAAGGGGCACGGGGCCGGGCTGGGCCTGGCCATTGCGCGCGAGATAACCGAAGCCCACGGTGGTAGAATCAGCGTCCGCAGCGCTTTGGGCCAGGGAACGGAGTTTGTTGTGCACTTGCCGCCGTTGGAGGGTCGTAGAGATGAACGCGGCGCGGCCTGAGTACCTGCAACGCGATGCACCCGACCGTGACCGTCATTGTCCCCTGCTACAATGAGCAAGCGACCATTGGCTCGCTTCTGACCGCGGTCCACGGGCAAACCTACCCCCTCGACAAATTGGAGGTCGTGGTCGCCGATGGCCTGTCGGAGGACGGGACGCGGGCTGCGATTGCGGGCTTCCGCGAGGCGCATCGTGCGTTTCAGGTTCGGGTGGTGGACAATCCTAAGCGCACCATACCATCCGGCCTGAACCAGGCGATCAGGCAGGCACGAGGCGATATTCTGGTTCGTCTGGATGCGCATTCGGTCCCGATCCCCGAGTACGTCGAGAGGTGTATCGGTGCCCTGGAGGCGGGTAACGGGACAAACGTCGGCGGTGTGTGGAAGATCTGTGCGGGCGGCCCCGGATGGATGGCCCAGGGCATCGCCGCCGCAGCGGCGCATCCGATCGGGGCCGGCGACGCCCTGTATCGGCTGGGGGGGGAGGCCCGTGCGGTTGACACGGTACCCTTTGGCGTGTTTCGACGCCGCTTGCTCGAGAAAATCGGGGGATTCGACGAGACCCTGCTGACAAACGAGGACTACGAATTCAATGTCCGCATACGGCGCCACGGCGGCGTGGTCTGGCTGGATCCGCGGATCAGCTCCACGTACGTCGCCCGCGCGACGCTGCGGGATCTTGCGCGCCAGTATTGGCGCTACGGCTACTGGAAGTACCGCATGTTGCAGCGCTATCCCGGCAGCGTACGCTGGCGCCAGGTACTGCCGCCACTCTTCGTGCTTGCCCTAATTGGCATGACCGCGGCAGCCCCGTTTTGGCCGCCGGCTGCGGCAGGCCTCTTGGCTGCCGTAGGGTCCTACCTGCTGGCACTGCTGGCCGCGGGACTCCACATGGGTTGGCGCGGGCGCGACGCCGTCCTGGTACCGGGCGGAATGCTGGCGCTTGCATCCATGCATATCTCCTGGGGCGCCGGTTTCTTGGCGAGCTTCGTCAGCGGATGGTTCAAGCGCCATGGCTGAGGCCGCCCGTCCGAGACTGCGCCTGCGGCCGAGCGAGCATCGCCTCCTGCTGCTCCTTGGGGATCTGATTGCCTCGGTTGGGGCCGGCATGCTGGCGCTGTATGTTTGGCAGCAATACTCGATCTTGCGCCTGATCTCGCTGGGCGTGAGGCCCGGGCGCGCGGAATCGTTGGTGCGGATCGAGGTGCCATTCTGGTTCTACCTTCTGCCTCTTGGCTGGCTGCTGCTGATGTCGGCGATGTACGATCCGCACACGGCCGTGAGTCTCCGCCGGACACTGCGGGGAACGGCGATCGCCGCGATCGTCGGGTTTCTCGCATACGCCCTGGCCTTCTTCTTGAATCGCGAGCCAAGCGCCCTGCCCCGGATCGTGGTTGGGGTCTTCATCGGCCTGGCCGCGGTACTGACCCTGCTGTGGCGCCTGGCGTATATCAGGCTCTACACAAGCTCGGGGCTGTCGCGACGAGTCCTTATCGTTGGGGCTGGAAAGGCCGGCATGACTCTCGCACGCGTATTCGCGGCCGCTAGTCCCAAGCCCTTCAGCCTGATCGGCTTCATTGATGACGATCGTCGGAAACTCCACAATCTCTTTGAAGGATTTGCGGTCGTCGGCACAAGCAGAGACCTGCTCGCTATCATCGACCAGTATCGCGTGTCAGATGTCGTTGTAGCCATTACCGGCGAGGTGCAGGGCAGCACGTTTCAGATGCTCCTGGACGCCCAGGAGGGCGGCGTCGAAGTGACGCGGATGCCGACGGTGTATGAGGAGATCACCCAGCGGGTTCCGATTCACCACCTCGAGTCCGACTGGATCATCCGGTCCTTCGTGGACCAGCTGAGGGTTAGCGGCATGTACGAGGCCGCGAAGCGCCTGCTGGATATTGTCGGAGGATTGACGGGACTTCTGATCTTCCTGCCGCTCTGGCCGGTTGTCGCCCTGGCAACGCTTGTGGATAGCGGCACGCCGATCATGTATTCCCAGGACCGGGTTGGCAAGGGAGGCAGTCGATTCACGATCCTGAAGTTCCGCACGATGATCCGGGATGCGGATGCGGATGGCTCATTCCGCCCAGCGGCAGAGGACGATGAGCGGGTGACGCGCTTTGGCCGGTTTCTGCGCAGGACGCACCTGGATGAGTTTCCGCAGTTCTGGAACGTGCTGCGCGGCAACATGAGCCTAGTGGGTCCGCGGGCCGAGCGCGAACAGCTGGTGGCCCAATACCAGAAGGAAATTCCGTTCTATCGCGCACGCCTGCTGGTTAAGCCGGGATTGACCGGCTGGGCACAGGTCAACTATGGCTACGTTGTGGATGTGAAGGAGACGGCGGTTAAGCTGGAGTACGACCTGTATTACATCATACATCGCTCGTTGGTGATGGACACGAGCATTATCTTTCGGACGATCGGAACCGTCCTGGGACGCAAGGGCAGATAGCGTGAAGTGTCTGGTTACGGGCGGAGCAGGTTTTATCGGATCGCATATCGTTGCGGGCCTGCGCAGTCATGGCGGCTTTGTTCGGGTACTGGATGACTTTTCCACTGGCCAACCTGGAAATCTGGAGGCGAGCACACCTGCGGCGAAGGTGGGACCGCTTGAAATCGTTGAGGCAGACGTACGGGACGCGGCCAGGGTCGCCGAGGCCGTGCGAGGGATTGAGGTGATCTTTCACGAGGCGGCGTTCGTCTCGGTTCCCGCGTCCATGGAGAGACCCGCGGAGTGCTTCGACGTGAACTGCACGGGAACACTGGTACTGCTGGAGGCGGCCCGCGCGGCAGGAGTTCGGCGCGTGGTCCTGGCGAGCAGCGCTGCCGTGTACGGCGACTCACAGGAGCTCCCGCTGCAGGAACCAGCTGCACCGCAGCCGCCTTCACCGTATGCCGCGTCCAAACTTGTGGATGAGATCTATGCCAGCCTGTATACGCACGCCATGGGCCTGGAGGTCTGCTCCCTGCGCTACTTCAATGCCTTCGGACCGAGACAGCGACCAGACACGCAGTATGCCGCCGCCGTACCGATCTTTATCCGTCAGATGCTTGAGCAGGAGGGACCGACGATTTTCGGCGATGGGGGTCAGACTCGCGACCTGATCTTTGTGGGCGATGTAGTACGTGCTAATCTGTTGGCGGCCGAACATCCTGGAGCGGCGGGAGAGGTCTTCAACGTATGCACAGGGCGCGCGACACGTATCCTTGATCTGATAGACGCCCTGTACAAACTTATACCCGGGGCGCCAGCACCCAGCTTCGCGCCGGAACGAACCGGGGACATCTATGAGTCAGTGGGAAGTCCGGCAAAGGCACGCGATGTACTCGGCTTTGCTGCGCAGACGTCGTTGCTCGATGGTCTGAAGGAAACCGTGGCGTGGATGCAATAGGGTCCCGACCGCACCTGCGCAACCGGTACGTGCTCTACGGTGATCTTGCACTGATCATCGTTTCGGTGATGGGCAGCTTTGCCCTGCGCCTCGACGTCGGACAGCTGCCGTACTACTTCCCGGCCATTCTGATGATGTGCGCCGTGGCGCTCGTGGTCAAGGTGCCGACGTACTATGCATTCGGCCTTTACCGGCGGCTATGGATCTATGCCAGCACCCATGAGCTGCGACTCATCACGGCTGCGGTCACCACCGCATCGGTGATCACGTCTGCGATCATGCTCGCCCTGATCTCGGCCGGGTTTGTGCTGCCGGGTATGCCGAGATCCGCGCTGGGCATCGACTGGTTGCTCTCACTCGTGTTGATCGGAGGCTCGCGTTTTGCACTGCGGGTTCTGGCTGAGCAAGCGACGCCGCCGCGGAAAGGCTCGGCGCGCCGCGCCCTGATCATCGGGGCCGGCGATGCTGGTGCCCTGGTGGTCCGCGAGCTGCAACGGACCGCGCAGCTCAATCTCACCCCGATGGGCTTGCTGGATGATGATGCGACCAAGCAGAACCAGGATATCCACGGCGTGCCGGTCATCGGGTACATACGGGACTTGCCCGACGTACTCGAGAACCGGGCGGTGGATGAGGTGGTCTTCGCCATTCCTTCTGCACCGGGACGCGTGGTGAGGCTGGTGAACGACGCATGCCGACTGAAGGGGATCCCCTCTCGTACCATGCCGGGCATCTATGAACTCATCGGTGGACGCGTCAGCGTAAGCCGGCTGCGCGAGGTCGACATCACCGACCTGCTGCGGCGCGAACCGACCGAGGTCAACGAGGCCATGATCGGAGACGTGCTCTCGGGAAAGCGGGTCCTGGTCACTGGCGCCGGCGGATCGATAGGACAGGAACTCTGCCGCCAGATCGCGCGCTGGAACCCGGCCGAGCTCGTGATGCTGGGGCACGGGGAGAACAGCATCTTCGAGGCTGTCCTCGAGCTGCGCGACGCGTTCCCCGGTTTGCGTCTGTCGCCCGTTATCGGCGATGTGAAGGATAGATCGCGCATGACGGAGATCCTGACATCTCATCAGGTAGAGGTGATATTCCACACAGCGGCGCACAAGCATGTCCCACTCATGCAGGCCAACGTTGCGGAAGCCGTGCTCAATAACGTCTTCGGAACAGAGAATGTGGTGGAAGCGGCGCTGCAGACCGGGGCAGGGCGCCTGGTGTTGATCTCGACCGACAAGGCCATCCGTCCGGCGAATGTCTACGGAGCCACGAAGAGGCTGGCAGAGATGATCGTGCTCGAGGCTGCACGCCGTACCGGAGCGGTCTTCTCCGTTGTCCGGTTTGGGAATGTGCTCGGCAGTCGCGGCAGCGTGATCCCTCTCTTCAGGCGCCAGATCGCTGCCGGCGGACCGGTTCAGATCACGCATCCAGATATGGAGCGCTACTTCATGACAATCCCGGAGGCGGTCCACCTGGTGCTGCAGGCGGCCTCCATGGGCCGCGGCGGAGAGGCCTTCCTGCTCGACATGGGGAAACAAGTGCGCATCGTTGATCTTGCCGAGGACCTGATCCGCCTGTCGGGCTTGGAACCGGGACGTGACATAGAGATTGAGTTCACCGGCGTGCGCCCCGGGGAGAAATTGAGCGAAGAGCTCTGGGAATCGGACCGGGTGTACGAGAAGACCGATCATCCCGACATCGTCCGCTCGATGAACGAGGACTTCGTTGCGAACGGTGATCTCACTGCCACGCTTCAAGCGCTGAAGGCAGCGACGGTCGGCGGGAATCCGGGGGAGATCATCCTGCAGCTGCAGTCGGCGATCCCGGGCGCCGCCATCAGCGAGGCCCTCGCGCCAGACATTACGGCAATCGTATGATGCCTGAGGTTTCGCTGGCGCAGTGGAACGATTTCCTGCGTAATCACCCCCAGGCTCACTTCCTCCAGACTGGCGAATGGGGTGAACTCAAGTCGCGGTTTGGCTGGCAGGCCGCCAGACTGCTCGTTGACGAGAGCGGCGCACAGGTCCTTTTTCGCAGATTGCCTCTGGGGTTCAGCGTTGCCTACATCGCGAAGACCACCGCGGCGCAGATCTCGAGGTCGGCTGCTGAGAGCTTCTGGTCGGCGGTGGACGCGCTGTGTCGCCAAAAGCGCGCAATTCTGTGCAAGTACGAACCCGATTCGTGGACAGGTTCCGGCGTTGCAGGAACTCAGGGCCTGACTGCGATTGGGCCCGGCGGACGAGCCCTCCTCCCTTCAGCCCACAGTGTGCAGCCCCGGCGTACAGTTGTTGTGGACCTGCGACCGACGGAGGATGCGATCCTGGGGCGCATGAAGCAGAAGTGCCGTTACAACATCCGGTTGGCTGAGAAGAAGGGCGTGATTGTCCGGGTTTGGGAGGATGCTGCGGCGTTTCACCAGATGATCGTAACGACCGCCAGGAGGGACGGTTTCGCCGTACATTCCGCTGCCTACCATCGCCTCGCCTATGAACTACTTCACGCGGCGGGCTTGTGCGAGCTTTTGGTCGCGGAATACGACGGGCGGCCGCTGGCGGCGCTGATGGTCATCGCCCGCGGCCATCGAGCCTGGTATGTCTACGGCGGCTCAACGGAGGCCGAACGCGAACGCATGCCTAACTATCTGTTGCAGTGGGAGGCCATGCGCTGGGCCCGGAGCCGTGGCTGCGATGAGTACGACCTTTGGGGAGTGCCTGACGAGGACGAGCCGACGCTGGAGGCCGACTTTGCCGATCGAAGTGACGGCTTGTGGGGGGTCTACCGGTTCAAGCGCGGTTTCGGCGGAGAGCTGCGCAGGGCAGCGCAGGCAATTGACCGCGTGTACAACCCACTGCTGTACCGAGCGTACCTGCTGCGCACATCCGCGCGGGAAGCAGTATGACCGACTTCTCCATGCATGCCTTTCAGGGCGCGGGCAGCGGTTGGAATGCGCTGATCGCGTCCCTGCCTGGCGCCCATCTGTTGCAGACCTGGGAGTGGGCCCAGGTTAAGGCCGCATTCGGTTGGCAACCCATGCCCCTGGTCTGGGATCGGCGGGGTGAGCCCGGCAATCGCGGTGCAGAAGGCGCCGGCGTCGGTGACCCGCCAGCGGCCGCGGCGATGCTGCTCAGGCGGCCGGTCCTCGACCGCGGATTCGTGAGACGCCTGTGCATCTTGTATGTTCCGAAAGGGCCGCTTCTGGAGTGGGGCGCGCATCCGCTCCGAAGCAAGGTCCTGGATGATCTGCAGGCGCTCGCGCGCCGGCGGGGCGCCATACTCTTGAAGATCGACGCGGAGATCGAGTTGGGCAGAGGGTATCCCGGCCAGGAGGCGGCGCACGAAAACCCCGAGGGCACAGCGATCGCCAGTGAGTTGGGGCGCAGGCGCTGGTTGTTCTCCGGCGATCAGGTCCAGTTCCGCAACACGGTCGCGTTGGACCTTCTGCCCGATGAAGCGACGCTCCTGGCGCGCATGAAACAGAAGACACGCTACAACATCCGATTGGCGGAGAAAAAGGGCGTCACCGTGAGGGCCGGCACGCTCGCCGAGCTGCCCAGGCTCTATCAGATGTACGCGGAGACATCGGATCGCGATCGTTTTGTGATTCGGAAGGCGGAATACTACAGGAAAGTCTGGGGAACGTTTCTGCGTCCCTTTTCGGAACACAGTCAGCCATGCGCCGAGGCCTTGATCGCAGAAGTCGACGGCGAGCCGGTCGCGGCCATCTTCGTCTTCTACTTCGCCGGGCGTGCGTACTACCTGCATGGGATGTCGCGCGCTGAGCATCGCGAAAAGATGCCCAATCACCTGCTGCAATGGGAAGCGATCCGCCGCGCCAGGCGGCGGGGCTGCAAGATCTATGACCTGTGGGGCGCACCGGATGAGTTGGGCGAGAACGATCCGATGTGGGGCGTGTACCGCTTCAAGGAGGGTCTGGGGGGCGAAGTGGTGCGCAGCGCGGGGGCATGGGACTACCCGGCGAGCCGCCTGTGGTATCCGGTCTACACGCGGCTGGTGCCGCGCCTGCTCGACGCTATGCGGGCGCGCGGCCGGAGGCAAGTGCGAGAGGAACTTGGCGGTGCATAGCGAGTTCCCCGGGCGGCGAACAGCAGGCGAAGGCGGCCATGAGGATATCGAGATGGAACAGGAGGCAGCGTGATCGCAAGGATCCGTTTTGCCCACTTGCCGACGCCGATAGAGGAGCTGCCGCGCCTGTCGTCAGCCATGGGCGGCCCGCGCATCGTCGTGAAGCGCGACGACCAGACAGGGCTGGCGTTCGGGGGCAATAAGACGCGCAAACTGGAGTTCCTGATCGCCGAGGCACGGGAGCAACAGGCGGATGTCCTCATCAGCGCCGGAGCATTCCAGTCCAATCACTGCCGTCAGACAGCTGCTGCCGCGGCGAAATTCGGTTTTGACTGTATTCTGGTGCTGACGGGGGACCAGCCCGGCACGGCCACAGCCAACTTGCTGCTGGACCAGATCTTCGGGGCGAGAATCATCGCGGTGGCGGATCGAAGGGACAGGGATCGAGTGCTGCAGGAAACTCGCGAGCGTGTGGCGTCCGAGGGCCGCCGTCCGTATTTGGTGCCGTACGGGGGCTCAAGTCCGACGGGCGCGATGGGCTATGCCTTCGCCATGGAAGAGCTTATGCAGCAGGATGTGCGGGCGGACTGGATCATTTTCGGCACATCGTCAGGCGGAACGCATGCGGGCCTGGTACTGGGCCAGCGCGTTTTCGGCTTCGACGGCAGGATCCTGGGCATCAGCATTGACGAGCCCGTGCCATGGCTGAAAGCCCATGTATCCGAGCTGGCCGCCGAAGCCAGCACCCGGTTTGGCGGGCGAATGGAATTCACTGGAGATGACGTGCTGGCGAACGCCGACTACTGCAAAGCCGGATATGGGGTCGTGACGACGGCGGAACGCGAAGCTGTGCGCCTATTCGCGAGGTTGGAAGGATTGTTGCTTGATCCCGTCTATACGGCCCGGGCAGCGGCGGGCATGATTGACTTGATCCGGCGCGGTCACTTCAAGAAGGACGAATGTGTGCTGTTCTGGCACACGGGCGGCCAACCCGCGCTATTCGCTGACCAGTACGCACCCTTGATGTCGGATGAGGCAGGCGACCCGGCGGCCCCGGCCTGATGTTGCCCGAAGGATCAATCGATACAGACACGCGTAGGGGATCTTCCCGGACCCACTTCGCATCCGGCTGAATTGTGCTGTTCAAGAACCAGGTCATCATACAATCTTGACAAAGTGGCGCATTCAATGCCTTCGGCGGCGAAGTACGGCAGGATCTCCGCGCTGATGGTCATGTCCCAGCTTTCCTCCTGCTTGATCTCCGGAATGGCGGGCTGGTTGCGGGTGTGCAGCAGAGCGATATCGCCATAGCGGGCCCTCTTCGCCGCGGCCACTCCAACTTCAACTGCTCCGCCGAAGCCGGTGGACCACATCGTGGCCACCTTTCCCCGCAAGGCGCACATGTTCAGGAAAGATCCGCTGAGGTTGCCATATGGGGGACGTGCAAACCGGACAAGGGGCTGAGCCCCGAGAACCTGATACAGGGCATCCTGCCAGCGGTCATAGTCGGCAAGGAGTTGTGCATCTGAAAGCACCCAGGGGTCCGTGTGGTCCCAGCCGTGGTAGCCGAACTCATGGCCGCGGGCGTAAAACCACTTCCAAATGCCCCGATCTTTGGATTCGTTGTTGAGCAGGGCCTGCCCAACGGGGAACAAGGTGATCCGGGCCTCCGAATTATCGAGCAGGATCGCCTGCAGCATGTGCAACCGCGTGACGAGCGTGTTATCGTCGTAGGTGAGGGCGATGCGCGGCTGGAGTTCGCTGCCGCGATAGATGATCGGTGCCGACCGTGAGGCCGCTGCAGCATGCCGCGGAGCCGCAACCGCAAGGGAAACGAAGGCAGCGCCGCCCAGCTTCAGAAAGTCACGCCGGCTGCATGTTGACATGCCCAGATTCTACACTGACAGGGCTGCGCATGGGCATAGAACACGTACTAGAACAAGCGGCCCGAGAATATCAACAGGCCCACGGCGATGAGGTGAAAAGTCAGCACGATGGATGCAGTGCGCCAGGGCCAACGGGGATCGTTGAGCAGCCGATTGCCCCGGTGGGCGCGATCGAAAGCGGTCGTGGCGGCCAGAAGTACTCCATGGTAAAGCCCGTACACCAAATAGTTCGGTGACGTGCCGTGCCAAAGACCCATCAGACCCATCGTCAGCACGTAGCCAGCGGAGGAGGCGGCCTGACTGTTGCGAAACCACTTGCCTTTGAGCGCCGCGAACAAGAAGCGATTGTAGATGTGGTCTCTGAACCAGGACGAAAGGCTGATGTGCCAGCGATTCCAGAAATCGCGGATATCGCGCGAAAGAAACGGCCGGTCGAAGTTCTCTGGCGTTCGAATGCCGAGCAGATAGCTGAAGCCCACCGCGAAAGCGCTGTATCCGGCAAAATCGAAGAACAAATAGAACGTGTAGGCATACATGTAGGATGCCACAGGAAGCATGCCGGCAGTCGCCGCCGCGGGATCCATCCAGTGCTGCTTGATGAGCGCTGCCAGGACGAATTTGTACAAGAATCCGGTGAAGATCCGATGAACGCCCCCATCGATGTCCAGGAGGGCCTGCTCAAGGCTGCGACTGCGTTCCCAATCCTCAGAGAAGCGCCGATAGCGGTCGATCGGACCCGATGACACCGCCGGAAAGAAGAGCAGGAAAACCAGGTACCGAATCGGATCCAGGTGCGTGATCACCCCGTCCTGGATCCCAATCAGCACATCCAGGCTGCGGAATGTGACGTACGAAAGCCCCACGAAGACCAACGGATACTCCATGCCGACAAGCGAAGCCGATTTCGCGGCCAGCAGCGGCAGCAAGCCCAGGAACATGGCTGCATAGAACAATGGGCGGCTGGCGCCGCCTCGGCGAACTGCAAGGAATAGTGCCGCAACCAGCCACTGCGTAAGGGCATAGCCGAGGACAAGGACCAGCCCGCTCCCCGGCCATGGATTCCCGTTGGTAACGCCCAAGTACTGGACGGCGAGCATGAAGACCGTGGCAATGGCAGCCCAGGTCCTCCAAAAGCGCCGGAGAAGCCCGACGATCACCGCCGGTACCAGCGCGTAGAGGGAGACCCCGAAATACAGGAAGTCGGTGTAGGGGATCACAGAATGGTCCGCGCCAGCTGCTGGCGATCGACCTTACCGTTGGCGGTCGTCGGGAATTGGTGCAGGAACACGAACTTGCGCGGCACCATGTAGTCCGGCAAGTGCTCTGCAAGCTCCTGCCGAAGGCGTTGGGAAAGGTCGAAATCACTGCCCCGCTGTCCGCCCTTCAGGATCGCAAAGGCAACCAGGTACTCCGCCTGGCCATTCCGCATGGCGGGTAAGACGACGGCGTCCTGTATGTCCGTCAGCTTGTGCAGATTTGACTCGATGTCGCCAAGTTCGATCCGGTAGCCGTGCAGTTTGATCTGGAAATCCATTCGACCCTCAAAGAACACCAGGTCGCCTTCGAAATGCCCGGCATCACCCGTGCGATAGGCTCGCTGGCCGCCTAGATCAAAGAACGCGCGTTCGGTCAAATCGGGGCGATGGACGTAGCCGAGTCCCACATTCGGACCCGCAATCACGATCTCACCGCGCCGGCCCGATTCGAGGATATGGTCGTTCTCGTCGTAGATCACGATGCGCGAACCGGGCTTAACTCGGCCCACGGGGAGGGGATTGTGGCGATCGAGCACCTCTTCAGTGATCTGCATGGAGGTGGTGGCCACCGTGGCCTCCGTGGGGCCGTACGTGTTCCATACCTCGGCGCCTGGAAATCGCCTCAGGAGCTCTGCTGCGACGTCCGGAGCAAGGGTCTCACCGCAGAACCAGAACTTGCGGACCTTCGGCAACATGACCCTGGCGAAGGTTGGCTGCATGACACACATGCGCGCAAACGATGGGGTGGAAACCCAGACCGACACGTCGGAGCGGCCCAGCGTCTCGAACAGCCGACGTGGCTCCGCGATCTCGTCCTGCGAGATGCTAAAGAGCGTCCCGCCCGCGGCAAGGCTGCAGTAGAGATCCATGACGGAGAGGTCAAAGGAAAAGGGTGCTTGATTCAGGAAGACCTCGTCGGCGTGCTTGAATCCCTGCTCATCAACCGTCCAACCCACAAAGCTCTCGAGGCAGCCGCGGGTGATCATGACGCCCTTGGGGTCGCCTGTGCTGCCAGAGGTAAAGATGATGTACCAGGTATCGTCGCGCAGAAGAGGCGCGTGTTCTGCTGACGCCGCCGCCCTGTCGTCTGCCAGGATCTCCGCGAGCTGTTCCACCGAAAAGAGCGAAGCCTTGGCGGTTTCCACGATGTTCTGAACGCGCTGCGCGGGGAGCGACGAGTCGAGCGGGATGTATGGGTGACCTGACTTGATGCTGCCCATGAACCCGATCAGCAGCTCGTTTTGTTTGTGGCCAAGGATCGCCACTGGACCCTGATCTGCCGGCAGCGTGCGGGAGAAGAACGTTGCTAGCTTGTCCGACTGTTGGCGCAATCCGCCGTAGGTCAGAATATCCGGGCCACTGATGTGCGCAGCACGATCCGGGTGTGTCAGACCCCAGTGGTCAATAAGCTGGACGAGATCCATGCCCTAGAAGCCCTGGTAAACGAATTCCGTGGAAGAAAAATCACCCTGTCCATACATAAGGATCAAGGCCGCGAGGATGGCGAGGTAGTACGCCGTAAGCACCAGGACTCGGCCAAGCGGGCTACGGGAGCTTGCGCTGATAGATCTGATCCAGCCTTTGATCCACATAGATCCATCCTTTGCGGCTGGCGTGCGAAGCCAGGTCCATGCTGAACAATGGAATCCTGCCCCACTCCTTCCCGTCCAGCACCGGGATGCCATACGGGTCCACCACGGAGTGCAGCAGTTCGTAGTAGGTGTTCTGGGCGGCCTCCGAGACGCCGATGGTCTCCCACAACGGGACGTTCATGGGACTGCTCATGATGAGCGCATCCGCCCCGAGTTCCTGCATCACTCTTAAGGCGAGCCTGAGGTCCTGCCACTCGCGAGCAATGGTCACATCATTGATGAAGTCAGCGTCCCGCGAACCCGGAACAACCGGAGCGACGAACAGCTCCTTGATCTTGGGCCATTGGCTGTTGTCGACGCCAAATGGATTGCTGTCCGAGTTCTGGATCTGCTCGCTCTCGGCCACGTCGATGAGGGACTCCCAGTCCACCGGGCGCGGCTCGCGGGCGACGCGCACCTCGGTGGCGGACAGGTGGTGGATGTACTCCACGCTGGCGTGGTGATCCTGCAAGTGCAGGATCGCAAGCTGCAGCCGTCCGAGGGGCCATGACAAGAAGTGGAGGGCCGCGTTCAGCGGCGAAGACCCTGCGAGCTGGCGAATCGTGAACATCAGGAAGGGGTTGCCATCAAGGGTTTGCGGAAAGTCGAGCATACGCCTGGCGGCAAGCCGCTTGGTCTCGAGCGTAAGCCTGGGATTGAACGCCAACTCGAATGCGTGCATTTCCGAGAAATTGCCCTCGTAGTGCCGCTGCGCCACATCACCAAAGGGCGCCATGGTCATGATAGCAGGGCCAACAGCGAATATCACCTGTCGTTCGCGCAGCTCTGGTCCCAGAGCCGCGAGCCTCTGTGCGACGGTCAGGGAGGAGCCGCCTTTGGTGGCAGCGTTGAAGACCATGAATCCCGTCGGATAGGTGCTAAAGAACTGCGTGGCTTCGTACTCCGTTTCCAGCAGCACCAGCTCGGAAGCGCCGTAGATCAACAGCAGATCTGGCTGCTTGAGCGCCGCGCGCTCGATGGCGATGCCCCGGCTGATCGCCGAGTGGTCCTGCGCAGCCACGGCGTGCACGTACTTGTTCTCGGTGTAGCGTGCGTACAGGGTGTAGGCGAGCGCTCCAGCCGCGGTCGCGAGAAGCGCGGCGGCAGCCGCCAAAATGTGCGGGAGGCGACTCATGCCCGCGCAGTTCTTTCCGTAACGTAGTCTATGATCTTCTGAGGGGTCGCCCAGGTCTCACGGTCGATATCGCTCGGAGACAGCTCAAGGCCGAAGTCTTCGGCCAGCGCAATCGTGAGCTCCACCGCGCCGAGTGAATCGAGCAACTTGTGACCAAACAGATCGACATGCGGATCCTTGCGGACTTGATCCGTGCCGGTGAGTCTTTCCAGTTCCTTCAATACTGTCTCGGTAACCGTCATGCGTCGACCTGCAGAACTACGAGCGACGAAGGATTATACCATTCGGCTTTCTGGAGCTTTTCACGCAAGACGAGGACCTACGGACTGCCACGAACGTCCAAGGCGAAGGCGCCCCTGGGCAGGACGCGCAATGGATTGATCTCGATCTGATCGATCTCCGGATGCTCATAAGCCAGCCAGGAGAGACGCATGAGCGCATCGCGTGCAGCTGATTTGTCAACTCGCGCTATGCTTCGAAAGCCGTCGAGCCTACGGCCCGCCCAAGTGCGGCGCATGAGGTCGTCGGCTTCGGCTGCATCAATGGGCGCCAATGCGAAAGCCACGTCGTTGAGCGCTTCCGCCTCAACGCCGCCGGAGCCGAACATTACCAGGGCTCCGAACTGCGGATCACGGAGGGCGCCGATGATGACTTCCTGGCCGCCGGCGATCTGCCGTTGAAGGTGTACACCGTCCAGGTGTGCATCGGGGCGGGCAGCCTTGGCCGCATCCACCAGATGCGTATAGCCACTAGCCGCCGATTCGGTGTCTTTGACATCCAGGAGAATGCCGCCGACATCCGACTTATGCAGGATAGCGGGTGAGGCGATTTTCATCACAATTGGGAATCCGAGTTCGCGAGCGATAGTCGCAGCGCTCTGTGGAGAGGTGGCCAGCCTGAGGTCCAGGATCTGGATGCCGTAGGATGCCATCAGGTCGGCAGCTGATGCGGATGCCGGTGGCACGACCTCGAAGGGGCGCAGCGCGGCCTCCCGCGGCAGACTGGCCAGATACCTGGCCCGCCGGAACAAGGCTGCGAGCGCCGTGGCGGCCCTCTCTGGAAACGGGTAGGTCGGAACATGGGCGGCGCAAAACGCTTCGAACGCGGCTTGGGTCAGGTCCGAGCCGAGGAGAGCAACCACCGCGGGCTTGGCCGATGCTCGGATGATCGGAATGATAGCCGCAGCTACAGATTCCGCAGAGTGCATCGGCGGCGGAGGGAGAATCACGAGGGCGGCATCCACTCCCGTATCCTTCAACAGCGTAGCCAGGCACGACGCGTAGTCCTGGGGTGAGGCGGAGGCAAGCATATCCACCGGATTGTGCACGCTTGCTGCGGGGGGGAGGCGAGTGGCCAGCAGACGCTGAGTGGAATCGTCAAGCGCAGCGAGTTGCATGCCCTGAGCCTCCAGCGCATCGGCCGCGATCACACCGGGCCCGCCAGCGTCGGTGAGAACGGCCACGCGGGACCCGGCAGGCAAGGGGGAATCTTCCAAGGCGCGCGCCCAGTCAAACAAGTGCTCGGTCGTGGCGGCGCGCAAGATTCCGCACCTGGCGAAGGCAGCATCAAAAGCAACGTCCGACCCTGCCATGGCGGCCGTGTGAGAGGAGGCCGCCCTCTGTCCTGACTCCGAACGACCCACCTTGATGGCGACGACCGGCTTTCCCCGCGTTACTTCACGGGCAGCCCGGACAAACCGCACGCCGTCCGAGACACCCTCCATGTACAGAACAATGACCCGCGTATGTTTGTCCTCCGCAACTGCGGAGAGGATCTCAACTTCGCTGACATCGACCTGGTTGCCAAGGCTGACGATCTGTGAGAATCCGAATCCCTGGTGGCGCGACCAGTCCACAATCGCAGCACAGAACGCGCCGGAGTGCGAGACGAATGCCATTCCACCGCTGGGTGGCATGGGTGGCTGAAGGAAGCTTGTGTCGAGGGGGAGATGTGTGTCGATGAGCCCGATGCAATTGGGGCCGAGCAGGCGGACGCCATTCGCCCGCGCCAGCTCGCGACACGTCTCCTCTAGAGCCGCGCCCTCTGTGCCGGCTTCCCGAAAGCCAGCCGAGATGATGATCGCCGCGTGGATGCCGCGAGCAGCACAGTCTTGGATCGCGGCAGGCATCGCCTGGGCCGGGATGACCAGCACGGCGAGATCCACGGGATCAGGCACCTGCGCCAGGTGCGGGTGGACCGTGCGACCAAAGAGCTTGCCCGCGTTCTGGCTCACAAAGTGGATCGCGCCGGTGTAACCGCTGGTGGAGAGGTTTCGTGCGATCCCGTATCCCAGCTTCTCAGCCGAGGTCGAAGTGCCAACAATGACTATTCCTTCCGGTCGAAAGAAGGGGAGCAGCGATTCATCCATGTGTGGACTTGGCGCACTCAGGCATGCGCCATGGAGGATGGACGCCATGCTTGGGATGATGCACGATAAGCGCTGCAGATCGAGTCACGGTAGCACCGCCGGGCCGTCACCACTTCTCGGCGTGGACCACGTCCTTCAATTGGCGCCGACCACCCTTCCGGGGTTCCGCCGTGAGCTCGTGCTCGTCAGCAGGATAACCGAAGGAAAGCATGATGCGCAAGTGCAGCTCAGTGGGGAAGCCAAGGATGGCGCGCGCCTGGTCCACCGCATAGATCGAGGCCGGGCACGAACCGATTCCCAATTCCCAGGCCGCGAGCTGCATGTAGGCGGCCGCCTGTCCCGCATCGAACATGGTCTGAAACTTCGTGGATGGGTCCGGTGTAAGGATGGCAACGCCCAGGGCGGCATCTGTGAGGTGGCCGGCCCATTTACCGCACGTCGATAGCTGTTGCAGAATGGACTTGTCTTGCACGGCGATGAAGTGCCACGCCTGCTCGTTCTTGGATGACTGCGCACGGCGGCCGGCATTCAGAATGGCAACCACATCCGGAGCCGAAAGCCGTTGCGCCCGAAAGCGGCGGACGGCACGCTTGGTGCGAATCGCATCCGAGATGTTCACGTGTGACCCGCAGAAGATCGTGGCGTTGCTTCAGGCATGCTGCGCGCTGCAGAACATCGTGAAAATCATCCCACTCTTCCCCGAGTATAATTCACTTGATGGAACGCCCTCCCAGCGCGCGGCAGTACCTGGTTTCTTCACTTTTCCTCATGGCGGCGGGATGGGGTGGCCTAGTACTGCTGATCTTTGTGTTCCAGCTTCCGCCTGTGGTGTGGGCACGGTGGGGTTTCTTTGCGCTCTGGTTCACTGCCCTAAGCGGGACCGCGTTACCAGTAGTCTACTTCTTGAACCTGCGTTTCCCCTCAAATCCGCCGGCTGAGCCCCGCAGTATTGTCCGCCAGGCTCTTTGGGTGGGCGTGTACGGGTGCGTTCTGGCATGGCTGCAGCTTGGACAGGTGATGGCTTTTTGGATCTGGATGGGACTTGCCGGCGGGCTGATCCTCGTCGAGTACCTGATCAGGTTGCGAGAGCGGGCGCATTGGCGGCCTCCCGCGCATACGGAGCGCCATGCGGCCTCGACAGGCACGTACGAATCCGGGGAGACCCCTTCCTGGCTTGGAGGCGATGAGTCACCTCAGTAACCTGCCCTCGGTGGAGAAGATCCTGCAAACCGAGGAGGCAGCCGCCCTGACCGAGAGTTTTGGCAGACCCCTGACGGTCCGCGCCATTCGCGAGACACTGGATGCCGTGCGCGGACGCCTTAAGGCGCAGCGCGAGGTTGAGGCGCCGCCCATGGATTCGATCCTGGGCACGACGGCGAGCCTCTTGAGAGAATGGACCCACGCGGGCCTGCGGCCGGTCATCAATGCGACAGGTGTGATCTTGCACACGAATCTCGGACGAGCCCCGCTCTCGCGCGCCACCATCAACGCGATGAGCGAGATCGCGCGGGGATACTCGAATCTTGAATTGGACCTGGCGACGGGGAAGCGCGGCGCGCGCTCCCTCGACACCGAGGCCGCCCTCCGAAAACTCACCGGCGCCGAAGCTGCACTGGTGGTCAACAACAACGCGGCTGCGGTCCTGTTGATTCTCTCCGCGTTGGCATCCAGAAAGCAGGTTGTCATTGCCCGTTCGCAGCTGGTTGAGATTGGCGGCGGTTTTCGCATGCCGGACGTGATGCGCCAGTCCGGCGCCAAGCTGGTTGAAGTGGGTACTACAAACAAGGTCCGGCTTTCGGACTACGAAGAGGCGTTCGCGATGACGGCGATGGTCCTGCGGGCGCACCGCTCCAATTTCAAGATGGTTGGGTTCACCGAGGAACCTGAACTCAAGTCGATCGCGCAGGCGGCCCATCACGCGGATCAGATCGTCGTCGATGACCTGGGCTCGGGCGCTTTGTTGGATACTGCGAAGTACGGGATGGTTCACGAGCCCCTGGTGCAGGAGTCACTTGCCGCCGACGCGGACGTCGTATGCTTTTCCGGCGACAAGCTCCTGGGTGGGCCGCAGGCCGGACTTATCGTCGGCAAAGCGGAGCTGATCGCCAGGATTAACAAGCATCCGCTTGCACGGGCTGTACGCGCCGACAAGGTCACGCTTGCCGGAATCGCGGCGACGCTCATGCATTACCTTCGAAACGAGGCGGAGGTGGAGATTCCGGTTTGGCGGATGCTGGCGATGCCGCTGGAAGATGTCAAACGACGGGCACACGAATGGGCGGCAACTCTGGGGACGGGAGAGGTGCGGCCGAGCGAATCCACGCTGGGCGGGGGGAGCCTACCGGGTGAGTCGCTTCCCACGCACGTCTTGTCGCTGACCACAGCTCGCCCGGATGACTTGCTCTCCAAGTTGCGAGATCAGGATCCTCCCGTGATCGCGCGCGCTGAAAAGGGGTGCGTGCTGCTCGATCCACGCACCGTCCAAACCGAGGCGGAGCACCTGCTGATTTCCGGACTGCGTGCGGTCCTTGCAGAGAGGCGATGAGAGCTGACCTTGATGAATTGATTGGGAGTGCCGGTCTGGACGCGATCATCGTTCTGGGAGACGCCGCGCACAATCCCCCGATGTACTACATGACGGGCGGCGGTCACGTCAGCAACGCGGCGCTCGTCAAGAAGAAGGATCACGCCTGCGTCGTGTACTGCAATGCTATGGAACGAGACGAGGCGGCAAAGAGCGGACTGCAGATTGTATCTCTCAGCCCCGGCGGCGGAGTCGACTCGCTGCTGAGGGATCCGCGGGAGATCCTGCAGGCGCAGGCCGTCGTGAAGGGGCGTCTGGGGCTGTACGGCACGCTGGACGTTGGGGATCTCTTGTCCCTCACAAGGAAGATCCGGGAGGCCTTCCCGGACCTTGAGCTTGTCGCCGAGCCGAAGGAAGAATCCATCTTCTTGCGCGCGATGGAAACCAAAGACTTGGGCGAGGTGGAGCGCATCCGCCGCATGGGGCGGATCACCACCGAGGTTGTGGCCAAAGTCGCGAGGCTCCTTACGACCAGCACTGTTCGGGAGGACGAAGTGCTCACAAAGGGTGACGGAACGCCGCTGACCGTGGCCGACGTGAAGCACAGGATCTCGTTGTGGCTTGCGGAACGCGGTGCTGAGGAGGTGGAGGGCTGCATCTTCGCGATCGGCAAGGATGCCGGCATACCGCACTCCGTGGGCACTATGGATGATCCGATCCGCCTCGGGCGGACGATCGTGTTCGATATCTTTCCGGCAGAGGCCGGCGGCGGCTACTTCCACGATTTCACGCGCACCTGGACGCTCGGATACGCCAGCCCGGAGGCGCAGAGGCTGTTCGATGAGGTACGCGGCGTGTACGATATGATGATTGACAATATGGACCTAAACGTCGGGTTCAAGGCATATCAGAAACTCGCATGCGATGAGTTCCATAAGAACGGGCATGCTACGCCCATTCATACCGAGGGCGTGTTAGAGCACGGTTATGTTCATTCCCTGGGCCACGGTGTGGGACTCAACATTCACGAACGGCCCTGGAGCCGGCATACGGCCGGCGATGACAACATCCTGCGCCCCGGTGTCGTGATCACCGTCGAGCCGGGACTGTACTATCCCGAGAAAGGTATCGGCGTGCGGATCGAGGATACTTACTGGGTGCGGCCCGACGGAACGCTGGAGCGCCTTGCCGAGTACCCGTATGATTTCGTCCTGCCGATGGAAAAATGGCGCGGCAAGTGAAGCTCCCGCGCATTGGCCTCGGCGTCGGCGGTGCGGCGTGAGCGAAATGAGGCGCGCCAGGATCCTGGCTCTCGAAACTTCCTGTGACGAGACGGCGTGCGCGGTCGTGGATAATGGCCGCTCCCTGCTCGCATCCACCGTGGCGTCGCAGATGGATGTCCACGCCTTGTATGGCGGTGTGTTTCCCGAGGTGGCTTCGCGCCAGCACGTACTGGCGATCGTTCCGGTGATCGAAGAAACGCTTGCAAAGGCCCACGTCACCTTGCAGGACGTGGATGCGATCGCGGTCACGCGGGGACCCGGACTCGCAGGGTCGTTGGTGGTCGGGTTGAATGCCGCCAAAGGGTTGGCGTTGGGTCGCGGACTGCCCTTGGTCGCCGTGAATCACCTGGAAGGGCACCTGTATTCAGCCTGGATCCACAACGCAGGCGAGCAGCCGCCAGAGACGCCCGAGTTTCCGCTGCTGGCGTTACTGGTCTCGGGCGGGCATACCGAGCTGGACCTGATGACCGAGCACTTGAACTACCAGCGCCTGGGTGCCACGTTGGACGACGCCGCTGGTGAGGCCTTCGACAAAGTGGCGCGACTTCTGGGCCTTGGCTATCCCGGCGGCCCAGCGATCCAGCAGGCTGCCGAGCAGGGCGATCCAAAACGATTTGCATTTCCGCGTGCCTGGCTGGAGGGCACGCGCGACTTCTCCTTCAGCGGTCTCAAAACGGCCGTCTTGCGCGAGGTGAAGACTCACGCAGGCAAGGGGGGCGCCCTGCCCGTCTCGGACCTGGCAGCCTCTTTCCAAGCGGCGGTCGTGGACGTCCTGTTCCGCAAGGCGATGGAGGCGGCGAGGGAGACGGGCGCCAAAGCGATACTGGTGGCAGGCGGAGTATCCGCGAACCGCAGCCTGCGCGAAACCTTCCTGGCGCAGTCTGAATTCGCAGTCCATCTCCCCCCGCTTTGGCTGTGCACGGACAACGCGGCAATGATCGGCGCAGCAGGCTATTATCGCCTCGCGCTTGGGCACATATCTGACTTGGGGGTCGACGTCGAACCCACGTGGCCCCTATCCTAAGGTGGGGCGCCGGCCTGCTGGGGTGACATGCAGCAGGAACGCGATGGGCGGACGCAAACCGCGCTCGGGGCAACAAGCCCGAGCGCGGTTTGTTTGAGGAGAATGCAATCCCCATTATCCACAGCCGGCTGAACGCAATCTGAATCGTAACTTAGCCGGTAATGAGAGTTGCCAGCCAGGCGTTCCCGCGAACCGCCGGAGGAACCAAGTCCCGCGGCGGGCGCCCCTCCGTGTTCAGCCGAGCGCGGCCTGCAGCTCCTGAAGCGTCAGCGGCCCGGGCCGCAATATGACCAACTCGTCTCCATTGCAGTCGGCCACCGTCGACGGGATACCGCCGGGAGTTGTACCGCCGTCGAGGATGATCTCAACCCGCCCGTCGAGCTGCCTAAGCGCCTCCGCGGCGGTGACCGGGCTATCGTTCCCGGACAGATTCGCGGAGCTCACGGCCAGCGGGCCAGACACGCCCAGGAGAGCCAGAGCGACGGGGTGATCAGGCACACGAATGCCCACCGTGGCAGCCGCGACCGCCTCTGGAACGCGGTCGCTCTTTGGGACAACAAGGGTCAACGGCCCTGGCCAGTACCGGCGAGCAAGACGAAGGGCTCTGTCGCCGACGCTCACGGCGACCAGGTCGATCTCTTCAACAGAGGAGAGCAGGACCGGGATCGCCTTGTCTGGGGGGCGGTCTTTCGCGACATAGATTCTCTTTACGGCCGCCGAGTTGAATGCCAATGCACCCAATCCATAGACTGTGTCGGTCGGAAACGCCACGAGTCCGCCGCCGCGCAGCACCTCCACGGCGCGATCAATGCTTTCGGCCGAAGAGGCCGGCAGGACAAACGTCTTCACGTCATACCGTCTAGCTCGATCTCAAGCAAGCGATCACGGCCGGCCAGATCCTTGTGCAAGTGGATGGCCGCTGCGTGGAAGGCGTCGTAGGCGAGCGACAACACGGAAGGCCCGCTTCTCGCTTCGATCTCGAGCAGCATGAGACCGCCCGGCGCCATCCACTCGGGCGCCAGGGCGAAGAATCGGCGAAATGGGTCCAGACCGTCCGCGCCGCCATCGAGGGCAAGACTGGGTTCGCGACCGAATACGGGAAGCGAATGCAGTTCCGCAGTGGGGATGTACGGTAGGTTTGCGCACACCAGGTCCAGGTGCTGCTCAGAGGAGAGTCCCGCGGTATGGGGAGGCAGAATATCGCATTCTATGAACTCAATGCGTTCCGCCAGACCGAACTTGTGAGCGTTCGAGCGGGCAACTTCTAGCACCGGAAGCGAAATATCCGTGGCCAGGATGCGTGCGTCGGGCATGTGCACCGCAATGCTGATGGCAATGCAGCCTGAGCCAGTGCCAATATCAGCGATCGTGCGGCGGTCGGCGGCGCCCTCCATCCAAGCCAGAGCCGTCTGGACGAGCAGCTCGGTCTCCGGGCGCGGTATCAGGACGTCCGGCGTGATATCGAAATCCAGTCCAAAGAACTCGTGATGACCCAGGGTGTACGGCAGAGGCTCGCCTTGTTCCAATCGTCGCATCAGTGCCTCAAGGCGGCTGGTCTGGTCGGAGTCCGCACGCATGTCCGGGTGGGCCAGCAGCCACGTGCGCGTCCGCCCGAGGACGTGCGCAAGGAGCACCTGTGCATCGAGCTGTGGAGTATCGCTGAAAGTCGCCAAGCGTGATGCCGCCGAGTCAAGCAGCCCGCGCAATCGGGGAGGCATGTGTCAGGAACGCTGCTCGAGGGTCCCCGCGGCCATCAGCCGGTCGGCTTCATCGCGCGCGGAGAGCTCCGCGATGAAGTCCTCGATCCCGCCGTTCAGCACGCCGGGCACATTGTAGATCGACTGCCCTGTGCGATGATCCGTTACTCGATTCTGCGGGAAGTTGTATGTGCGGATCTTTTCGGACCGTTCGCCCGCGCCGATCTGCGAGCGGCGCGTGTCGTCCTGGGCGCTCCGGCGCTTCTCTGCCTCGATCTCGAAGAGCCGTGCCCGCAGGATGGCCATGGCGCGGAGTCGGTTCTGCAGTTGGGAGCGTTCATCCTGGCAGGCGACCACCATCCCTGTCGGAAGGTGGGTGATGCGCACCGCGGTGGCGTTCTTCTGCACATTCTGTCCACCGGCGCCGGATGAGCGAAAGACGTCGAGGCGAATGTCCGAATCCGGGATTTCGATGTCAACCTCTTGCACTTCAGCCAATACGGCCACGGTGGCAGTCGAGGTATGGATGCGGCCGGATGCTTCCGTAGCTGGGACACGCTGCACGCGGTGCACACCTGATTCGTACTTGAGCCTGGAGAACGCTCCGCGACCCTTCAGCTCGAAAATCACTTCCTTGTACCCGCCAATGCCAATGGCGTTTTCGGAAAGAATCTCGGATTTCCAGGCCTGGCGTTCGGCGAAGCGCGTATACATCCGGAAAAGATCCGCCGCAAAGAGGGCGGCCTCATCACCGCCCGTGCCGGCCCGGATCTCGACAATTACGTTCTTTTCGTCACGCGGATCCCTAGGCACCAAGAGTCGCCTGATCTCCTTTTCAAGAGACTCGATCTCTGGCGCTAATGCTGTGACATCGGCTTCAGCCAGGGCCCGCAGGTCCGAGTCCGTCTCGTGCTCGGAGGCCAGTATCGCTCGGGCTTCTTCCAGGCTCTGGAGGGCCTGACGGTACTCCCGGGACTTGGCGACGATGGCCTCCAGGTCGGCGCGCTCCTTGTTGATCTGCCCGGCGCGATGATAGTCTGCGCCCACTTGAAGCAGCTGTTCCCCGAGCTCCTCGTAGTGTCTCGAAATCGCGATCAGTTTGTCAAGCATTACGACCTTCGTCGACAATACAAAGGACACGAAAGACACGCGATCTACAGCAGGTGTCTCTGTGTCCTTTTTATGCAGATTTCGAACGTCACCAATGATTATACCCGCGATGCGCGCCCGCCATGCGGCCTCAGGCTCGCGGCTAGACCTGGACGAAGAGCGACAGCACGAAAGAAAGTATGATGACGATCGTGAGCACCAGGAAGACGAGGTGTGCGGGCGACGCGCGTCGTGCGCTTCTCTTGGAGGACTTTGTGCGGGGCATTGCGGGGAATACCTTTCTACCTGGCTGGAGATCTGGTTCGGCGGCAGTGGTCTCGTTCAAGGGATGTTCGCCTTGAGGGAGAGGGCAGCGTTCTCCGGGACGATGGATTTCAACTCTTCAAGGCTGGCTGTGCGGATTCCTTCCATGGACCCAAAGTGCTTGAGCAGCGCCTTGCGACGGACCGGACCGATACCCGGGATCGCATCCAGCTGAGACGCAAGCCCGAGGGTGGTCCGTTTCTTCCGATGGGATGCGATGCCGAAGCGATGCGCTTCATCCCGGATACGCTGAAGCAAGTATAACGCCGGGGAGTGCCGCGGCAAGATGAGCGGATCGGCCTTATTCGGAAAGAAGATCTCTTCGCGCTGCTTTGCCAGGCCCACAACTGGTAACCTTCCACGGAGTTCGAATCTCTCGAGGACCCGTATGACCCGCCCGAGTTGTCCCTTGCCTCCATCGATGATAACCAGATCCGGTAGGAACGAGAAGGAGGGCTCGGGCTTGTAGCCGGGCTGTTGCCGCGCAGCCTGCGCCGCCTTCCAGCGGCGGAAGCGGCGGGTGAGCATCTCCTCCATGGAGGCGAAGTCGTCCGGGGCGCCGACCACGCTCTCGATGTTGAAGCGCCGATAGAGCCGCCTGGAGGCGACACCCTTTTCGAATACGACCATTGCGCCGACAATCGCCGTTCCCTGGGTATTGGAAACGTCGTAGCATTCAATGCGATTTGGCGGTTCGGCAAGCCCGAGGGCGCCCTGCAACTCGGCGAGGGCCCGCTCCTGCTTGTGAGTATCAGCCTGCCACTGCGCCCGGAGCGCCGCAAGGGTCTCGGATGCATTCTCGGCCGCCATCTGAACCAGCTGCTGCGGCTGACCCTCCTTGGGCACAATGAATTCAACCGTCTCGGCTCCCCGGCGGGAGCGGAGCCACTGGCTGATAATGCGAGCTTCTTCGATCTCCTCGGGAAGCATGACCTGCCGCGGAATCGTGGCCGCTTGGGTATAGAACTGCTTGACGAATTGGGTCATGACATCGGCGTTGGCTGTGTCCTCCGTCCCCTCCAGCACGAAATACTCACGGCCGATCAATTTGCCCCCGCGGATGAAGAAGACTTGGACGCACGCCTCTCCATCCGAGCGGGCCATCGCCAGGACATCCGAGTCCAGATAATCGGATGAAAAGACGATCTTCTGGCGTTCGACGACCGACTGCATGGCCCTCAATTGGTCGCGGAGTGCCCCAGCCTTCTCAAAACGCATCTCGTCCGAGGCCTGTTGCATGGCGGCCTCAAGGCGGGGAACGATGTGCTCGCTGTGACCTCCCAGGAAATCCATCAGGTCCTCAATCAACTGCCGATACCCCGACTGGTCAATGGCTCCAATGCAGGGCGCGGTGCAGAGCTTGATGTCATGGTACAGGCAGGCGCGCCGATCCTGTCCCGTGATCACCCGGTCGCACGTCAAGTATGGGAAGATGCGCCGCAGGGCGTCCAGCGTTTGATAGACTGCCCAGGCGGACGTGTACGGGCCGAAGTAGCGCGATCCGTCCTCGGTCATCTGCCGGGTGACCGTGACCTTGGGAAAGGCGTCGGCCCAGTGCACTTTGATATAGGGGTAGCGTTTATCGTCCTTAAGGTGGACGTTGTATTTGGGTCGGTGCTTCTTGATCAGGTTCATCTCGAGGATCAGCGCCTCGAGCTCCGAACCCACGAGGATCCACTCAATGTCGGCGACCTCCCTGACCAGCCTGCGCGTCTTGGCATCCTGGCCCGAATCCGAGTGGAAGTAGGAACGCACGCGATTCCTCAGATTCACGGCCTTGCCGACGTAGATGATCGCCGTGCCGGAGTTCCTCATGAGATAGCAGCCCGGCTTGGCCGGAATTGTGGAGAGAATCCTCTGGAGTTGTCCGTTAGCTTCCATTTCAGTATTCCGCAGGCGCCGCAATCGACATCATTGAAGGACCGGCGCCGATCCCGAACGAAAGGCCGGTCTGACACCCAAGATCGTCCGGAATTCTACCCGCATCCGACGATGTCCCATGGTGTTCAGGATGCAGGAACAGGGCTCCGGCACAAGCCCGAACTCGCACAATCGAGGAGGCTCAAATGTCAAGCGACCAAGCTGTGAACGTCCGAAGCGAATCGTTCTTCCAGACGTGGATCCAGGCGCTCACGAAGCCCCGCGAAACCACGTACGCTGCGCTGGCGGCATCGCCCAAGGCGAAGGCGACGACGGCATACTGGTGGGTGTTCTTGTGCTCTTTCGCTCCCGCCGTCGTGAGCATGGTTGTGAGCGGCAGCCAACTGACCCGACAGCTCGCCGAGGCGGGCGTGGATACCGGGCAGTTGGGCGGTGGACTGGGCGCAGCGCTGATCAATTTCCTGTGCATTGCTCCCTTCGCCGCAGTCGCGGGCGTCGCCGGCTTCCTCATCAGTGTGGCGCTCATGCAGTGGATCGCGAAGATGTTTGGCGGACAGGGCAGCTTTGACCAGCTGGCTTATGGCTTGGGAGCGATAACCGCGCCGGCACTGCTTGTTTCAGCGCTCCTGACTCTGCCGACGGCGATACCGTTCGCGGGGCTGTGTTTTGCCGGGCTGAGCGCTGTCTTCAGCATCTACGTCATCGTGCTGGAGGTGATGGCGATCAAGGGAGTGCACCGATTCGGCTGGGGGCCAGCGATCGGAACGCTCATCATCCCCGGCCTGGCGATCGCCCTGGTCCTCTGTTGCGCAGTGGCCGTCATGTTGTCGGTCACGGGCCTTGCCCTGGGCGATGTCTGGAATACCATCAATCAGAGCCTGATGCAGTAGTCCCGGCAGCTCGGATGCTGGCTTTCCGAACCGACAGATAGCGGAACTCCCGCCTCGGCGGGAGTTCTACTTTGGCAAGGTGACGACCATGTCTGCCATGTACAGGGCATGCTGGTATGCCGTGGCGGCACCCCCTTCGCCGGAGATGGCCTCGATACGCTCGTTTCCGTTTAGGTCCGTGCCCACCAGCATGTTGTCGGATAACGCCACAGCCTGTCTGATCATGCCGCCTATCGAGGGATCGAAGGGGGATGCGAGGATTTGCTTCAGCAAGTCACGGAGTTGGGGCGCCCATTCTTCAAGGTTGCGGGCGCTGATCATCACATGTTCACCATGGCTCTGCATGTTCTCGGTGGCGTCCGGCGCCGAGGCCGAGAACTCGGCGTGCGAATACGAACCCTGGATGTATCCCGAATTGTCGCCGTTGAGCAGCAGGCCATAGCCGTCGCCCGGATCTTCGACCTGGCCGTCACCATCCCAATCGGTATGCTCCGGACTCTGGCTGCCGACCAGGACGTTGAGTACGGCTTCGGCCTCCGAGCGCGTGCCCGCCTCGTCACCGGACTGGTACAGGTTTAGCATGTTCTTGGAGGATGAGCTGACAAGGTTCGCATCAGCGAGAAGGCCATCCAGCAAGCCTACGCCGTTTGGTGACCGGGAGAACGATACCAGAAGGTGGCGTACGTGCAGCAAACCCTCTGCAGGAAGTTCCACGGAAAACTGGGCGGTTCCAGCCGGATTGGGGCTAGCATCAGGGTTTGGCTCGACGGTCAGCTCCAGCTTGCTGTACATCGTAAGCAGATTGCGCCCCTCGGAATCGACGAAGGTGACGCTGCCGCTGCCCTCCGGATCCAGGACCAAGTAGCCGACGGAGCGGCGCTCTTCTCCGGATTCCGCGACGAGCCAGACCTCATACTGGTTCCCCGGCTCCAGGAGCGGCATCGCCGCGGCACTGAAAGAGACCTCATCTACGAAGGCTGCGCCATCCTGGAATCGCAGTACGCCGATGGGATCGCCTGCGACCGGCGCAATCTGGCCGTCGGCCTCGTGCACTATTTCGGTGGACGGCGAGGCCACAGACGTTGGTGACGGTGAGATCAAGGATCGTGCACTCAGAATGCCGGCCAGGGCGAGAATGACGATTCCCGCGACGGCGGTCGAAATCCACGTCCCCAGTCGGCCCGGCCGGCCGGCGGCTGGGGGGGAATGGGTGGCCGCGACCCCCTCGTGGCGCATCGTTGGCATTTCAGCCTGCACGGCGCGTGCGGCGCCGAAAGCCGCAGCAAGATCCCTGGGTGATTCGTAGCGCTCAGCCGGCTCCTTCTGCAGTGCCCGATCAAGGACCTCCTGAAGCGCAGCGGGCAGATCCGGAATCTTCGCTGGGCGCTCGTTAAGGTGCATCTGCAGAACCGCCATGGCGGAGTCAGCTTCAAATGGGACGCGCCCGGCAAGGAGCTCATACAACACGATCCCCAGTGAATACACGTCTGCTCGTCCATCCACGGAGGACCCGGCGGCTTGCTCGGGACTCATGTAGGCCGGAGTCCCGATGATCCGGCCATTGGCGGTCTGCTTCCCTGCGCTCAGGAATCGAACAAGTCCGAAATCGGTCAGGACCGGCTGGAAGTCGACGGGCAGCGCCTTGCCCGTCTCAACGGGTACCGAGGGGGAAGTGAGCAGGATGTTGGCGGGCCTGACGTCGCGGTGAATCGCACCGCGCTCATGAGCGTACCGCAGCGCATCGCCGAGGGCCGAGAGCAACCTGCTAATCGTATCCAGGTCCATCCGTCGCTGCGACGAGTGGATCGCCCGCATGTGCGCGGCCAGGGAAACGCCGGGCACGTATTCCATGATGAGGTACGGGTGTCCGTCCACACTGTCAAAATCATGGACCTGGACGATGTTCGGATGGCGCAGCGTCGCCACCACCCGGGCTTCGCGTTGGAATCGTTCCAGCAACTCGGGATCGTCCGCGTATTGAGTGTTCAGCACTTTGACCGCAACTGCGCGTTGCAGAGTCCGATGGCGGCCGAGATAGACCTCTGCCACACCCCCTCGCGCCAGGAGAAGCTCCACGTTGACCTTGCCAAGCGTGCGGCCAACCCAACCAGCCATGCGGCAGATTATACACGACAGATTCGCTCAGATTTCATTCACGGCTCATGGCGGTCCGAAAGGGCTGGCTTGCGGCCCACCTTGAACTCCGCGTAGGGCGGCGGGGGCAGGCCGATGCAGCGCGCTTTGGACCCCGGCGCGCTTTCGAATCATGTAGAATAGTGCACAATGACTGCAGGCGAAAACCTCCCGGAATTGGAGATCGGTCAACTGCTGAAGTCGCGGGGTCTAAAGCTGGCAGTCGCGGAATCCTGTACGGGCGGGCTGGTTGCAGACCGCATCACGGACGCGCCCGGATCCTCGGAGTATTTCCTGGGGGGCATCGTGGCGTACGCGTACGAGGCGAAGGTGGCGCTCCTGGGCGTTTCGTGGGCAACCCTGCGGGCACATGGCGCGGTCAGCCGCGAAACCGTGCTTGAGATGGCCCGCGGCGCGCGCAGGGCGCTCGAAGCCGAAGTGGCGATTGCAGTCAGCGGCATCGCAGGACCCGGCGGCGGATTACCAAACAAGCCGGTCGGCACGACGTGGCTGGGGCTCTGCGCGGCGGGGGAAGAACGCGCCTATCTTCTGAGGTTTGTGGGGGACCGCCGCCAGAACAAGGTGGAGGCTTCCAGCGCCGCACTCCGCATCCTGCTGGACTTCCTCCACGGCCGCCCTGCATGAAGACGGTAGTCTTGATCTCGGCGGATGGCGAATGGCGGGCGCTCAAGTCGCTGTTGCAGGCGGCAGAGCCGCAGGACGGGCCGCTTGGCGCATACATCGAGACCACGGTGGCTGGCCGAAACGTGATCTTCTTCCATGGAGGCTGGGGTCGAGTCTCAGCCTCGGCCACCACGCAGTACGTGATCGACACGCTGCATCCGGACCTGCTGGTCAATCTGGGGACGTGCGGCGGTTTCGAGGGGCGCATCGAACGAGGCACTGTCATCCTGGTGGAACGAACCATCATCTACGACATCGTCGAGCAGATGACCAATTCGGCGGAAGCAATCGAGCACTATTCGACGGTCCTGGACTTGCGCTGGCTGCCGGCGCACCTGCCGACGCCCGCTACTCGGGGGCTGCTCGTATCCGGGGACCGCGACATCGTGGTCGAGGACATCCCCGCGCTTGTCGGGAGATACGATGCGGTCGCCGCAGACTGGGAATCGGGCGCCATCGCATGGGTGGCCGATCGCAACCGCCAACGACTTCTGATTCTGCGGGGTGTAAGCGACCTGGTTGGGAGCGAAGGGGGCGAGGCCTACGGAGACTATGAACTCTTTCTCTCCCGGACTCGGGAGATCATGGCCGCATTGCTCAAGGCCCTGCCGGCGTGGTTGACCGCGATCGAGAATCGCCTTGATGCGGCCTAGGCTCAGAATATGCGAGTGCTCGCGAGCCGCGCGGAAGGCGACTGGCGGAGCTGTCTACTGAGTCGGATCCAGGACACGGCCAAGGAAGAGGATTTGCCCGGTTCCCAAATCCCTGATCACAAAGATGAAGGGGCGATCCACCACAAGGCTCAGATCCGGCAGCATGATGCTGGTAGGCCCCATGATGACAGCTGTGGCAGCCGCGGCCTCAGTCCCCTTCTCGTCCACCGTGACGAACGCCTGATGCAGGACCTTGCTAATGAAGAGATCGCGACCGCCGGTCATGCCCGAGAAGTCGGCACGGTCCGGATCGAAGGCATCCGGCATGCCCAAGCCTGAGAGCTGTTCGCCCATGTCGAACGCGGCACCATAGCTGAATTTCGGCAAGCCCAGCTGGAGGGAGGCTGGTTGCATTGCGGCAAGGATCTCCCTGAGTCCCGCGGCATCGAGGCTGCCCTCGAACGCCTCAAAGGTGCCAGGATCGGGGACGAGAATGTTCATGGCTGCGGTACCGCCTCGGTACGGCAGCTCGATGGCCTGGAATCCGTCCCCTGCTGCATACGCGACGCCTGGGAGCTGCGCATGCATCATCCGAACTTGGACTTGTGAGCCGTCCAGCAGGTGAAACGGCTCATCGCCTGTGTCGATGGCGTCGAATTGGTGCTGCCAGTCGCCGTTAAAGTAGATGGCATTGATCAAAACCATGCGCGTCGACTCATCGACCGCGCCTTCGGGGATAAGATCTTGGATCCGTCTTTCGGTCTGCTCGCTAATCCAGGCATTCATCTCGCGGCGCGCGGGTTCGAACGCGTTGAGAAAGTCGGCAAGGTGAATGCCCGCGCCGTAGTTCCGCGCGATCACGTCGAGGTACTCCTCGACAAGCGTCAGGGTCTTGTCTGTCCAGATCGCGTTTGTGATGTTGAGCTGCAAGGGCTGCTCGCTCGTGGAGGCCGAATTGCCCGCGCGCGTAAGCGACAAGTCAAGCTGATTGAAGGCCGCGTGAAGCTGCTCCTGTGGCAGGTCGAAGCGCAGCGAATCTGCCATCTGAGATTCGGTTTCCCCCCTCGCCCCGGCGTAGGTCATGGCCAGAGCGGCCGAGACGCTGTAGGGGGAGTAGATCAGATTGCCCGCCTGACCTCGCAGCGATGTGTAGAGATCGAGTGCAAAAGCATTGTTGGCATCCGCAAAGGGGAGCAGGACCACCCCGGGAATGCCTGGATCCGGCTCCCGCGCAACGCTGGACTTGGCCACCTGACCCGAGGCAACCGGGCGGCAGCCCGAAAACACAAAGGCAGCAGCCGCCAGTACTAGGGGAATCCGAATTGAGGACTTCATGACTGCTCCTTTCGGCTAGAAGGTAGACGCTGCCCGTCCCGTGTTGGTTTCAGGGCAAGGCCGGGCTACTTGCCAAGCCTTGCCCGCTCGGCCTCCGCAACCTCTTCCTCCAACTTCTTAAACAGGGGCGCCGGCGGATGGAGCTTCGTTCCTGGCTCCAGTCTGCTGGGCTGCCATGCCTGTTTGATGGACGCGGAGGAGGGGCGGTACCGCAATACCCGGTGTTCGCCCAGGGCGTCGTTGACGGCATCAATGTAGGAATCACCGAAGATCCGTCCATCGTAGCCGAGGATCTCGTGCAGGCGCTGGCAGCTGAAGGGCAGGAACGGCGAAAACAGGATCTTGAGGGAATCGATTGCCTTGAGGGCCGTGAATACCGAGAGCGCGGCCTCGTCCCGGTTCTGCTTGAACGTCGTCCACGGCGCGGTCTGATCCAGGTATTGATTCACGATCGACGCCAGGTGCATGCTTTCCTGCAGCGCCGAGCGCAGGCGCACGGCCTCCAACTCGCTCCCAATGGACTCAAAACTGGCGTCAATGTACGCCAACAGATCCGTATCCGCTGGTCGAAGAGCTGAAAGGGACACCGGGGGTACATGGCCGTCCCAATTGCGGTGGCAGAATGAAAGAACCCGGTTGGCGAGATTGCCCCACGTTGCGACGAGCTCATTGTTGTTGCGGGCGACGAACTCGCTCCAGTCCCAGTCGCTATCCTTGTTTTCCGGCATGTTGACGGTGAGATAGTAGCGGAGGGCATCGGCATCATAGCGATCGAGGAAATCGGCACCCCAGACGGCCCAATTGCGCGAACCGCTGATCTTCTGACCCTCGAGATTCATGAACTGATTGGCGGGGACGTCGTACGGCAGGGTCAGCTCGAAGCTCTCCCCTGAGAAGATCTCGGCGAACTGGCTCGCCACACCCATCAATTCAGCCGGCCACAACGACGTATGGAAAAATATGTTGTCCTTGCCGATGAAGTAGAACTGGCGCGCCGCGGGGTTTGCCCACCATTGCTTCCAGGCATGCTCATCACCTATTAGGTGTGCCCACTCGATGGCCGCGGACAGATAGCCGATCACGGCTTCGAACCAGACGTACAGCCGCTTGCTCTCCCAGCCGGCTTCCTGCGTGGGCACAGGGATGCCCCAGTCGAGGTCGCGCGTGATCGGTCGCGGCTTCAAACCTTCGGCTTCGATCTTGCCAAGCGACTCGCCTAGCACCGTATCGCGCATGTGATCCGCCCGGTGGCGCAGGAAGGCCTTGACCTCGGGCTCCAGTTTCGAAAGATCCAGGTAGTAGTGCTCGGTGTCGCGCAGTTCCAACGCACCGTCGCCGGTTGTCGAGCGCGGCTTGATCAACTTCTCGGGTTCGAGCACGTTGCCGCAATTGTCGCACTGATCCGAGCGCGCCCCCGGGAAGCCGCAGATGTAGCATGTGCCTTCCACGTAGCGATCCGGCAGGAACCGCGCGCCCGTCGGCGAGTACCACTGCCTGCTTGTCCGCTTGAAGAGAAACCCGTTCTTCTCTAGGGCCAGGAACACACTCTGAGAGACCCTGAAATGGTTCTGGGTGTGGGTGCTGGTGAACAGATCGTAGGTAATGCCCGCCTTGACGAAGAGATCCAGAAAGCCGTCGTGGTATTTCTTGTAGACTTCCTCCACTGGACGTCCCTCGCGGTCCGCCGCCAGGGCAACCGGCGTGCCATGAGAGTCGGTGCCGCTGACCATCAGGACGGAATCCCCCTTGAGTCGATGGTATCGGGCAACGATATCGCCCGGGAGATGCGACCCGGTGAGATTGCCAACGTGGATCTCGGCATTCGAATATGGCCAGGCGATGGCGATCAGGATGTTCTCAGGCATGCTGACTCCTGCAAAAGGTGGCGCACGGTGCATCCGGCAACGTGAGCGGGATTCGAATCGATGGGTCCTGCACGCGAGTCAAGCCCACAAACAAAAAGGCCGTCCAAGGACCTGGACAGCCTGAGGGTTTCGAGTCGACTCGAACTAACACGTACCCCAGGCCGAGTCGCACATGGACATGGGCACTGAAATCGCCTGCGTATGCCGCGGAGCCAGTCTGGCTAGGCACATTCGCCGATTGTACTATGAATTGGCGGGCGCGTCCCCGCGAGCGGCAATTGACTATGAGGTCGGGGCTGCCCGACCGGCGCCAGGCCGTGAGGCAAACAGTGCCCCGTACCCGGCCAGGACGAGGAGGGTCGTGAGTAGGCTCGTGATGTCGCTGCGAGTCTGTGCTTGGTTCAGCAGCGCAATGAAGGACACGAGTACCAGGGAGACAGGAACGCGAAAGCGGCGACATAGGTGTGGGTCCTGTCAATCAGCCTGAGCACGATCCACACCACAGGGACAACGTAGAG
>JAZDHO010000161.1:0-5816 GCA_043805815.1 Chloroflexota bacterium | reverse complement strand
TCCGGTATAATCCGCCCGACCAACGAGGAGCCAGGCGGGTGGAATCACCGTCCGTGACCGCATGACAAGTGCAGAAGTCTCATCCACTGGCGCGCGCAAGTCGCGGCTTGCGGCGTTCTTCAGCGTGGAGGGCGGCGAGGCAGGCCCGGTCGCCGCGCTGGTGGGCCTCAACTTCGCCGTATCGGCCTCGTTCGTCCTGGTTCAGACCTCGGCCTTCGGGCTCTTCATCGAGGCATTCGGTTCGCACTCGCTCCCCTATGCCTATTTTTCTGTCGCGATCCTGTCCTCGCTGATCGCCTATCTGTATCTCCAGCTCACGCAGCGCGTTTCTTTTGCCGCCGGCCTGTACCTCAATCTTGCTTTCCTGGCCGCGACTTGCCTCTTCTTCTGGATGGGTTTGCGCTCGGCGGCCGCACGTTGGTTTATCTTCCTGCTCCCGTTCTGGTTCCAAACGCTGGTCAACCTCGCCAATCTCGTCGTGTGGCACCTTGCCGGGCACATGTTCCACGTCCGCCAGGCCAAGAGGTTGTTCGGGTTGATCGTCGCGGGGAACTGGCTCGCAAACATCCTCGGCGGCGTTCTCGTGGCCTCCTTCCTCGCGCTGGTGGCGCCTGCTGACCTGTACCTCCTGGCTGCATTCGCTCTACTCGTGAGTGCGGTTGTCCTGCGGGCGACTGTCGCCAGACACCCTGCCGCGGCATCGGGTCCTGCGCCAGCCCTGCCTCGCCGGACTAGCGGGTCCTCAAGCATCGGGTCTGCCTTCAAGCATGCCTACGGCCGGCTCATCTTCGCCTACACCTTGTTCTGGTGGGTTAGCTTCTTCATCATAGAGAACATATTCTTCCACCAGGTGGAGGGACAGCTCTCATCCAGCACCACTTTGGCCACGTTTCTGGGCTGGCAGCTGGCGGTTATGGGTGTCATCGCCCTCCTCACGACCTCCGTCCTCACAAGCCGCGTGGCACATCGCTACGGGCTGCGTCTCGGACTCCTTGCCATGCCGGTTGTGGTTGGCGCCACCATCCTTCTCCTGGCCTTGGGTGGTGCCCTGGGATGGAGCAGTGCCTTCCTGTTCTGGACCGCCACGATCGCCAGGACCCTTAACGTCGCATTGGGTTTCTCCATCTCCCAGGCGATGGGCACTTTGCTGTTTCAGCCGATGCTGGGCAGTCTTCGCAGCACCACGCAGACCATTGCTGAGGGCATCATGCAGCCGTTGGCAATCGGGCTGGCGGGCATCATCCTGCTCGTGTTCAACACCACGCTCCATTTTGACGCGGTTGGCCTTTCCTATATCTTCCTGGTGGTCGCGGTCCCCTGGTTCTGGTCCATCTACGAGCTTTCCCGCCAGTACCCGTTGGTCATGAGCGAGGCTCTCAAGAAGAGAGCTCTTGGTGAGACGACCTCGGTTCTTTTTGACGCATCCGCCATCACGCTGCTGCGAAATGGCCTTCGGCACCCTCGCCCCGGTCTCGCACTCTATGCGTTGAATCAGCTCGAACAGGTTGCCCCACAGGCATGGCCGCAGGCCCTCGTGGACGAGTTGCCGGACCTCTTGGATCATTCGGCCCCCGAGGTTCGCCTGGAGGCCCTGAAGCGAGTCTTGGTGCTTCAGCCTGCTGATGCTCTTCCGGTCCTTCGGCATGCGCTCAACGACGAGACGGATCCGCGCGTTCGATCCATGCTGCTGCGCGTGCTGGCAGTCATGCAGGATCCTCAGTCCGGGCGGCAAATCCTGATGGCGCTCGAAGCACGGCATCGTCTCGCGCGCCAGGGAGCCATGATCGGACTGCTCTCGACAGCTGGCGCCGAGGCTGGCCCACGCGCAGCTGCAGCGCTGCGCGGACTTGTCGCCTCCGCTGACATCGGTGATCGTTTGTCTGCCTGCGATATCCTGCGCGAGATCCAGCACCCTGATGCAGCGGGTCATCTCATTATATTGACCCAGGACAAGGCCGTCATCGTCAGGCGTACCGCGCTACGAGCTGTGGAGCATCACGCGCATCCCGCCCTGGTGAGAGCGTTGCTGGCGGCCTGTGACGAACCCGCACCGGCGCGTGTCGCAGAGAACGTCCTCGTCGCGCAGGGCGCTGACAACCTCGGGCTGCTATCCCGGGAGATCGGTCCGGGCGGAATCGAAGGCATTCCCAGCGGACGTGCCCTGAGCATCGTCCGCGTCCTCGGCCGCATTCGGCATCCAATGTCCGGTGCATTGCTCCGCTCGGTGATTGCCGTGCCCGATCCCCAGCTTCGTCTGCAGGTTCTTCTTTCCCTCAGCCGCCTTGGGTATCGCGCGGGGTCCGCTGAGGAGACGTTCAGCCACGTCCGGTCCGAGGTGGCGCACGCCGCTTGGCTTGCTGCAGCCATCGAGTGCGTGCAAGGCTTGGATGCATCCGCCGGCTCCAACGTCCTCAATAGTGCACTGGGGATCGCCTTTCGCGATACCCGCAGCCGTATCCTGCTCCTGCTTTCCTTCCTCTACGACGCACAGGCCGTGTTGCGTGCCAGGACTGCCCTCGAGGAGTCGTCTACACATCACTCGCCCATGGCTCTCGAGACCGTCGATGCGCTCCTGCCACCGGCCGCCAAGCCTTGGGTTTTGCCGCTCATCGAGGACAGGTCTTTCGCCGGCCGCAATGAAGGCTGGCGCGCCGCAGGTGTGCCGGTCCCTGCGCCGACCGCCGCAGGCACGCTCCAGTCCCTGATCGGATCAGCCGACGGGACCCGGCACGCGCCCTGGACGCGCATGTGCGCAATGTACGTGGCTGCCTTGTCTAAGGAAGAATCGTGTGTCCCTTATGTCGAGCGCGCCGCATCCGAGGCGCATCCCGGTCTTGCCCAGATGGGACGCTGGTCTCTTGCGCGGCTTGCCCCCGCTGACCGGCGTCCAGGAGATGTGAAGATGCTTTCACTGGTCGAAAAAGTTCTCATTCTCAAGTCCGCGCCGTTGTTTGCTGAGACCCCTGACAACGTCCTGGCTGAGGTTGCCGGTTTGGTGGAGGAAGTTTCTTTCGACGCCGACCAGGCGATCTTCAATAAGGGCGAACCGGGAGACAGCTTGTACATCATCGTCAGCGGAGCTGTGAAGGTTTGGGACGGGGAACGCCTCCTCAACGAATTGGGTGAGGGCGAGGCCTTTGGTGAGCTGGCGCTCCTTGATCCTGAACCCCGGCTCGCCACCGTCAAAGCGGCTGGGTCAACGAATCTGCTGCGACTTGCTGCGCCGGATTTCCGTGAGGTTCTGGATGCGCAGCCCGAGGTTTCCGCCGCGATTATTCGGGTCGTCACGAAGTACCTGAGGAGCCAGCTGCACTATGCCCGGGAAGCCAGCGCCAGGCTCCGGGCCCTGGAGTCTTTCAGCCCATTGGGCCAGCCTGCTGATGAATGAGCCCCGCCGCGGTCGCTCCCGGTCGCAGAAGCGCGCGAACGAGCCTAAACCTCGTTCCGTTATAATCGGTCTTGTGCCTTGAGGGATCCAGGAGAGAGTGCATGCCCGCTACCAAGGGTTCCGCGAAGCCATTAGCGCGTCCCTTCGAACGAGACCAGGTCATCGACGACTACCGGCTTGCCTATCGGTCAAGGCAGGCGAGTCTAATTGGCCGCCGCGAGGTGCTCAGCGGCAAGGCCAAGTTCGGCATCTTCGGCGATGGCAAGGAACTGGCCAACATCGCCATCGCGCATGTCTTCCGCAAGGGCGACTGGCGTTCGGGCTACTATCGCGATCAGACCTGGATGGACATGCTCGGCATCATGAGCATGCAGCAGTTCTTCGCGCAGCTGTATGCCCACGCCGACCTGGACGCGGAGCCCAACAGCGGCGGACGCGGTATGAACGCGCACTTCGCCACCCGCTTTGTCAACCCGGATGGGTCGTGGACGGATCAGACATCCTCCTTCAACACGGCGGCGGATGTCTCGCCCACCGCCACGCAGATGCCCCGCGCCGTCGGCCTTGCTTACGCCTCGGTGCTCTACCGCAAACTGCAAGAGCTCAAGGAATTCAAGGACTTCTCCCGCAATGGTGAAGAGATCACGTTCGCTACCATCGGCAATGCCTCGACCGCCGAGGGGATCTTCTGGGAGAGCCTGAATGCCATCGGAGTCTTGCAGGCGCCGGCGATCATCACCGTGTTTGACGACGGTTACGGCATTTCCGTCCCCAACCAGTTCCAGATGGTGAAGGAGAACATCCACGACATCCTGGAGGGGTTTCGGCGCGATGATTGCCTGGAAGAGGACTGCCTGCGCGGCTTTGACCTGCTTCAAGTCCGCGGCTGGGACTACCCGGCCTTGATGGAGACGTACCAGAAGGCCGTCGACGCCGCCCGCAGACACCACATACCCGCTCTCGTGCACGTGACCGATCTAACGCAACCGCAGGGGCACTCGACCTCTGGCAGCCATGAGCGCTACAAGACGCCCGAGCGGCTTGAATGGGAGGCCGAATTCGACTGCATCCGCAAGATGCGGGAATGGATGCTGAACAATCACCTGATCTCTGAGCCGGAGATCGCAGCCCATGAGCAGGAGGACCGTGCCACCGTGGAGGCCTTCCGTAAGGCGGCCTGGGACGCGTATCTCCGCCCCATCCTCGAAGAACGCGATCAGGTCATGGACATGCTCGACGAGATTGCGGGCAGCTCCGCGCGCGCCTCGGCGCTCAACGATATCCGCGAGGGGCTGGCCTCGACGCCTGCGCCGCTGCGTCGGGATGTGCATGCGGCCGCGCATTCGGCCCTGCGCGTCCTGCGCGGCGAAGCGGTACCATCCAGGCAGGTGCTCGTGCACTGGAAGAATGACCAGGACGCGGTGAACGAATCCCGCTACGGCTCGCACTTGTACAGCGGCCGCGCCATGCAGATCGCGGAGGTCAAGCCCGTCTATACCAATCGCTCCCCGACGGTCAACGGCTTTGAGGTGATTAATGCCGCCTTCGATTCCATTCTGCAGCGCGATCCGCGCGTAATTGCCTTTGGGGAAGACGTCGGCAAGCTGGGCGATGTGAACCAGGGCTTCAAGGGATTGCAGGAGAAGTACGGCGAGTGGCGCGTCACCGATACCGGCATTCGCGAGGCCACCATCCTCGGGCAGGCCATCGGTATGGCGATGCGCGGCCTCCGCCCCATCTGCGAGATCCAGTATCTGGACTACCTCCTGTACGCCATACAGATCATGTCTGACGATCTGGCCACGCTGCACTGGCGGACTGCCGGCGGACAGAGCGCGCCGGTTATTGTGCGCACGCGCGGGCATCGCCTTGAGGGCATCTGGCACTCCGGCTCGCTCATGGCGGGCCTGCTCGACTTCCTGCGGGGCATGTACATCCTTGTTCCGCGCGACATGACCCGCGCTGCCGGCTTCTACAACACGCTGCTGCAGGCAGACGAGCCCGCGGTGCTGGTCGAGGTACTGAACGGCTATCGCATAAAGGAGAAGCTTCCCGACAACATCGGCGAACTGACCGTGCCGCTGGGGGTGCCCGAGGTCATTCGCGAGGGCGGCGATGTGACCGTCGTGACCTACGGCGCCTGCTGTCGGATTGCCGCGGATGCTGCGGAGAAGCTCCAGCAGGTCGGCGTTGAGGTCGAGATAATCGATGTCCAGTGCCTGCTGCCGTTTGATATCCACGGACGAATCCTGGAGTCCCTTGCCAAGACCAATCGGGTCCTCTTCCTGGACGAGGACGTGCCAGGCGGTACATCGGCCTACATGCTGCAGGAAGTGATCGAGAAGCAGGGAGGCTACTACCACCTGGATTCCGGCCCGCGAACCCTGAGTGGCGCCGCGCATCGTCCAGCCTACGGTTCAGACGGGGA
>JAZDHO010000160.1:0-64475 GCA_043805815.1 Chloroflexota bacterium | reverse complement strand
ATGCATTTGGATTGGTCGATCACCATCGCCCAGCTCCGGGCTCCGGCCGCGGAGTTGTCTGAAGCCTTCGCACGCCGCATGAGGCGGGTGGCAGTGGCGGCGGTCGCACCGAGCGCGGCGACCTTAAGGAAGTCTCGTCGCCCGAATGGTCTACTCATCCTGGCCTCCATGCTCGTGCCGCACTGCCCGGCTGTACCACTTTTCGAGCCAGGGTGCCATCACCATGCCGGCTGCAAGTCCGATGAGCGCTGCCAGGCCGGCGTAGCCCCACGGGCTGACCGGGCTCGGCTCGGCCCTCAGACCTGCCTGCTGCAATTGCCGTGCCGCGGGCGCCGTTGTGAGGGCGGGCTGATTTGTGCCAAGGGCCTGGGCGGGGCTGTGCATCTGATCCGAGTGGCAGGCGTTGCAGCTGTTCAGGTTCGCCTTGAACGAGTGATCCTGGACGGTGTGTGCTTCAGGGGGATTGGTCTCGCCGTGAGTGACGTGGCAGTCGATGCAGGTGACGCCCTGCTGCTGATGCGGGGTGTACGGGAAATCCATGCTTACATCTTTGTGGCAGGTGATGCAGAGCTGGGAGGCGTCGGTGTATTGGGCGCTGCCATCGCGGGGTGTGACAACCTTCAACGATGCGCTGTGCGGATCGTGGCAGGTCGCGCAGCTCATGCCGCGCTGGAAGTGCGTGCTGCCCTGCCAATCCTGCCAGCCGAAGCGGACATCGCTGTGGCAGCGGGCGCAGAGCTCAGGCTCGCGGTCCACGGGCATCGGTTCCCTGGGGTGGTCGGCAACCATCGCGCCGTGGCAGGTCTCGCAGGCTACGCCGTCTTCGTCCCAAGTGCCGGTCGCCGGGTCATAGTTGGTGACATGACACACGAGGCAGGCACCGGGCTTGCCCTGGTTCGTCCAATCCTCGACGAAAGCCGGGTCCGAGGCGGATTGTCCGTGCGGACCGTGCTGCCACTCGGTGGCAAACTCAGTGTGGCAGGGCACGCAAGCCGGTGGGTGCTGGGCGGGCTCGTTTGGATCGACAGGCGCCGGATCCTGCGCCTGCGCGATGATGAGCGTTGCGCCAGCCGCGAGGACCGCGACGGTCAACGAGATCAACAGTCGTTCGAAACGTGATCGCATTTTGCATCTCCTCGAGGTGGGGCCTATGTGCGCAGCGGCACCGGCGCCTTAACCAGCACCGGGCACATGAGGCATTTCTCGTCCAGGTAACCGTTGTTGAGGCGGAAGACCTGCCAGCACGGCAGACTGGACTTGTACGCGGGGCAGTCCTTCCGGCTGGAAGGCGAACAGCGCTGGGCCTTCCAGCACTCAGGCTTCTCCACTCTCAACCGATTGACGCTTCCCTCACCCCGCCAGCGTTTGTCCAGCCGGCCCAGAGCGATCACGACGAAGCCCGTGACGAGAATCGGGATCAGCAGCCTGACGGCCAGTCCGGTAAGAACAGCAAGGGCGGCTGAAGTGTCGTTCATACTTCACCTACCTCTCACCATAGCGCGGGCGGCCATGGTTGCCTGCCCACTCACCGATCGCGAGCAGTACACAAACAGGCAAGATCACCCGCAGGACGGTCATAGCAATCATCACTTGAAGTGCGTCCATCGCATCCTCCTTCTTTCCACCTGCATCGCCCGGCAATGAACGATCGCAAGCGAGATTAGTCTCCGCTTACAGTCTACAAGCAAGGCTTTGCGCCGTACATTCGTGCCGGGCCCCATCTTTTGGCTGCCGAGTTGATGCATCTCGCTGCCCCGGCATACGTCGCGGACCCCACGCCGACCAGACTGGCGTGGGGTGACCGCCCCAGAAAGAGGACCCTTCCGCTCGAAGCAAGAGCGGAAGGGTCCTGGAACTACGATGCGCAGGCCGTGCTAGGGAGTGGCTGCGGTCGCGGCGGATTGCGGGCTATGGATCATCGGATGCCGGCGGCGCATTGCGGGCCGCGGCGATGCCACCTGGATCGTCCTCGCCATCATACGTCTGGATCCTGAGCAGATGGACGGTGACGCCGATGCCGATCACAACAAGCAGGAGCCGCACCCACCAGCCTGAGACCGCGAAGGCAGCCGAGATCCCGAGGGTGAGCCAAAGCGCCGCCAGCGTGAGGATCTTGGTCGTGCGCGGCATGCCGCGGCCCTCACGGTAGTTTCGGATGTACGAGCCAAACCAGCGGTTGTAGAGCAGCCAGTGCAGGAATCTGTCGGAACTGCGCGCGTAACACGCTGCCGCCAACAGAAGAAAGGGGGTCGTGGGCAGGATCGGAATGAACATGCCCACGACTCCGAGGGCGACCGACAGTGTGCCGATCGTGATAAGCAAAGGACGCATCAGGGAGTGCATTGAACCTCTGGGCATGGGTACCTGTCTGGGACCACCTGCCCTTGGGCGCCGGGAGGAGTACGCGCAAGCAGGGTGGCTGGATCGAGGATCTAGGCCTTGATAATCCCCCTGCGGATCGCGTAGCGCATGAGTTCCGCCCGGGAATGCAAATTCAGCTTCCGCATGATGTTCTCGCGGTGACGCTCGACCGTCTTGGGGCTGATGACGAGCGAGACCGCGATCTCTTCGTTGCTGGTCCCCTCAGCCAGGTACGTCAGCACTTCGCGTTCGCGCTCCGTGAGACCATCCAGGTTGGCCTTCTCCGCCAGCGGATGCTCCTGGCTGAGATAGTCGGTCACGAGCAGCTTGGCCAGCGACGGATAGAGATAGACCTCACCGGAGGCGGCGGCGCGGATGGCCGTGAGCAACTCCTCGGGCGCGGCACGCTTGGGCACGTAGCCTGAGGCGCCGGCGTCGAGCATCTTGAAGAAATATTCTTCGTCCTCATGAATGGTCAGGGCCACGACGGAGACCTTCGGGAATCGCTTCTTGATCTCCCGCGTGGCATCGATCCCCGAGAGGTCCGGGAGGCCGATGTCCATCAGGATCACATCCGGGGACACTCTGCCGGCCACCTCGATCGCGTCCGCGGCCGTCCCGGCCTCGCCCACGATCTCAACATCGCTCTCGGCGCTGAGCAGCATCTTGAGTCCGGAGCGCACGACCGCGTGATCATCCACCAGCAGCAGGCGCGTGGTCATGCTGTTCCTCGTTTTCCTCGCGATACGGGAGCGACGCTTCGATCAGCGTACCTTGGCCGGGCCGCGACTGAATGGTCACGAGCCCTCCCAGCAGGGCGGCGCGCTCCTGCATGCCCGCCAGTCCCAGCGGCTGGCGGCCGGAGGAGGATGTCTTGCGCAAACGATCGAGGTCGAAGCCGGTTCCGTCGTCGCGCACGGCCACATGCACACCCCGCTCGGTGAAGTTCAGGGAAATGTGCACGCTGCGCGCTTCCGCATGGCGGATCACATTATTCAACGCCTCCTGAACTATGCGGAAGGTGCAGATGCGTGCGGCCTCCGCGATCGGCTGCTCAATCCCGGTGATCTCAACCTTGATCTTGAGCGGCGCGCGCTCCTCGACCTTGGCAGCATACCAGCGCAGGGCGGCGGCGAGGCCCAGATCGTCGAGGTGTGAAGGCCGGAGGTCGCCCATCAGCCTCTGCAATTCCTTCAGGGAGTCTGCCGTGAGTGCCTGGAGTTCATGCAGGGTGATCGCGGCCTTCTCAGGATCGTGCGGCAGACGCGATTCGAGTCCGCGCAGTCCCAGGCCGATGGCGGTCAGCGCCTGCCCGGTTTCGTCGTGCAAGTCGCGCGCCATGCGCTGACGTTCCGATTCTTGTGCGGCAACCACGCGTCGAAACAGCTCACCTCGCAGTGCCTCACGCTGCTGGGATTCTCTCAGCCGCTCGGCCTGCAGGGCGGCGATCTTCTGCTCGGTCTCGACCTGAAACGCGCGCAGGAAGCGGATCACATATACGGATGCCGCGCCTGCCACGATGGCACGCAGGAGCTGGACTGGAAAGCCAAACAGCCGGAGGAAAAGGCCCTCGTTAATGAAGTTGGACGGCGGGAGCGAGGTTGCTCGTGTGAAGGCCTGCCCGATCAAGCCATACCAGGCGAATGCCACGGCTGCCCACAGAGCATCCTGCCCGAATCGGACCAGACCCACGCGCCGAAACGCGCGCTGCTGAGCAATCAGTCCGAGCGCCGCAAGGATGCTGGCGGGAATGGCCAGCGAGTATCGGGTCCACACATCCACGACCCCATAGAGCGACGCCGGCGGCACCCCACCGCGAAGATTAACCAGGCCAAATACCCACACTGCTTCGAGACCGAGCGGGATCATGAGACTGACGCGCTGGGCGGTCTCGTCCCGCGCCAGCAGAAAGCCGCCAAACGCCGCCAGCGAGAGGAACGAGAAGGCCAGCGTGGAAAGCCGCAAAACAGTGAGCACAGGGGTGACGCTGTGACCGCCCGCGGCGCTGATGAAGGCGAACATCTCAATCCACTCGTGCGCAGCATGCACAAGGCCGAATCCGGCCAGGGGCCGGAGCGCCTTGCGCACGCGTTCATCTGACGACCGGCCGCCCTCGATCGCGACCAGGAGACCCATGCTGAAAAAAGCCAGGCCGTAGAAGAAGTAGATCGTGATGATGCCCAGGGTTTCCAGCGGTTATCCTTTCAAGGGGTCCGGATGGTGGAGGGGGCGAGCTCGCAACCGCGCGGCCTATTCGCAGGCGCAAACGAGGAGGACGCCGGGAGGGCGAGGGCCGCGTCTTACTCGGCAGGTCTCTGCCTGGTCCCGCACACGCGGCAGAACCTATCGCCGGGTTGAGCTCGTGCCCCGCACTGATGGCAGTATACATCGCCTGTTCGCTGAATGGCTCTCAGCGCGTTGCTGAGGTGGCGCTTATCCCTGGAGGTGCCTGCGCGGCTAGATTGCCAGAAGTAGAGGGCGCCGCCGGCGATCAGGAGCAAGCCGAGGGCACCCAGGATGTACGGCAGGTAGTTGCTGAGCATCACTCGACCGGGCGTGCTGCCGTCCAGCGGCTGCGAGGGCTGCAGATTCCCCTGCGAGGCGGTAAGTGCCTCTGAACTTCGGCTGTAGTTTAGCTCCAAGGTGAATTGTTCGCCTGCGGCCAGCGGCCCAAAATCGTTCTGCATGAATGGCGTGCCGCCCGCCGGTTGCGTGGTCTGCAGCGCCGGATCGGCCGAGACCGACGTTGCATCTGGGGGCATGCGCACGCTGATACCGAAGTCCTCCACGAGGTACTCGCCAGTCCATCGATAGGAGAATTGCCTCTGATCTCCGGATCTGGTGAGCGGTTGATAGTACTCTATGCGGTAGGTTGTCGGGCTCTGTATTTGGACGACCACGGACTGCCAGGTATCGTCGCCAGCGGATTCAAGATAGTCCGCGTTCATCAGGTTGCCATCGGCACCCTGCACGGCGACGGCCACGAGGTTTGCATCCGCTGGAATCTTGATGGAGACGCCGACCGGCAGCGTCGTCCCAGCGCCGAGCTTGAAATCGTAGATCACCAGCATACTGGGCTGGTCGTACTCCGGCCAAAGCTGCACCTGGAGGCTGGAGAGAGCAATGGGTGTCTGCGCAAGCGCGGAGGCTGGAAGGGAAATCGCCCCCGCGAGCAGAACCGCCGTCAACCACCGTGGCATACCTGCCTCCCGTCGAGAATTGCCGAATCTTACCATGCGGGTAGCCTTGCTCCGCGCAAGTGTGCGGCGCTGGCCCCGATCGGTTCAGGCTGTCATCCAGCCGATCCGAGGGGGACGTGCCTAAGCATGCCTAGATGGTGGAGCCGGCTCAGCTGACGGGAGCTTGCGTCAATGCCTGCACCAGTTGCCAGCAGGCCTGATTCATGGGCGTCGGAATGCGGTGCTGCCTGCCCGCCTTGGCGACCGCGCCGCAGATTGCATCGATCTCGGTCGGTGCGCCTCGCTGGACATCCTGAAACATGGATGAGTGGTTGGCGGCCGTCCGGAGCGCAACGTCTTCGACCATGCGAACCGGATCGGAAGGGCCCAGCTTGATCTGCTCTGCAGACGCCACGGCAGCGGTCTCTTCCGCCAGCGCGCGCAAGAGCAGGCGCGCCGCGGGACGCTCCAACAATTGACCATTCGGAATGCGCAAGATGGCGGTCAGCGGGTTGATGGCCGAATTGACCACCAGCTTGCTCCAGATGAGGGCGCGAGCATCCTGAACGACTTCGACCTGGAAGCCCGCCGCGGTCAAGGCCTGCTGGAGAGGTCCCAGCCGCTCGTGCGCCTCGATCGAGACAAGACCATCGCCGCCAGATCTTGCCAATCCCGGTCCCAGTAACGTTGCGCCTGTGGTCGTGGAGCCAAGTGCCACGCGCTCCCGTCCGAGGCTGGCTGCGAGGATCTCGCGATTGCCAAGCCCGTTTTGAAGCGTGAGCGCCAGCCCTGCACGGGGCAGGCAACCGGCCAACTGCGCGGCCGCTCGCTCGGTTTGCCAGGACTTTACGAGCACGAGTGCGTACCTGGCGTCGCGGCAAACCTGCGGATCATCTGTGGCCACCACCGAGACGCGTTGCTCGCGGCCGTTGGCCTCCACGAGCCGCGCGCCGCGATTCCGCAAGGCCATCAACCCATCGGGCCATGTGCCCAGCATCGTTACGGCATAGCCGGCCCGTCCGAGGCGAGAGGCGAACAGCGTCGCCAGGGCGCCGACCCCGACGATGAGTATGCTGCCTTGCTGGATGTCTTCTCGTCCCATATCCACCCCTGGCTCTCTCTACTGCCCTGTTTCTCGCGCGAACTGCTGCCACTCCGATTCGTCCATCTCAACCGAGTGCCCGGCGGTGGGGAAGGCGCGACTTTGGACATCATCGATGAATTCGGTGAAAGCTCGCTGCATGTCACCATGAAAGTCGGCATACTTCTTCACGAATTTTGGCGTGAAGCGGTCGAACAGTCCAAGCAGGTCATGCGTCACGAGGACCTGTCCGTCGCATCCGATCCCGGCGCCGATGCCAATGGTGGGGATCGACAGCCTCGACGTCACCACGTGCGCCAGCCGGGCAGGAACCGATTCCAGAACGAGGCTGAAGCAGCCGGCTTCCTCCAGCAGCGTGGCATCCTCCAGCAGGCGCCTGGCAGCCACCGCGGTCTTACCCTGTGGCCGGAAGCCTCCGAGCTGATTTACCGACTGGGGCGTGAGCCCGAGATGCCCCATCACAGGGATGCCGGCGCCAGTGATCGCGCGCACCGCCTCCAGTCTCTCGCGGCCGCCCTCCAGTTTGACAGCCTCCATACCGCCCTCTTGCAGGAAACGGCCGGCATTGCGCACGGCCTCCTCGGTGGAGACCTGATATGACATGAAAGGCATGTCGCCGATAAGCAGCGCATACCGGGCTCCCCGCGCAACGGCGCGGCAGTGGTGGAGCATCTCATCCATGGTCACTGGCAGGGTGTTCTGATACCCCAGCACGACCATGGCCAGCGAGTCTCCCACGAGGATGACATCAATGCCGGCCTTGTCCTCCGCCAGGGCTGTGGGATAGTCGTACGCCGTAAGCATGCTGATGAGCGCGCCCTGTTCTTTCTTCAGGCGCAGCGCGGCCGTGGTGACCTTCTTGCGCTCGGATGAGGCGGCTTTCAAAGCCGGCGTGCCTGGTGCTGGAACAGTGGTGGTCATGGTACCCTCCGGTTAAGGTAGGGGCCGTTGGTAGCGGTTTCCCCCCGGTTCCGCTTGGACAGCCTCAATGTCGTGTGTCGTCGGGCTCGCAAACTCGCGCTCTCACGATGCCCGCGGCACATGCATTATTCCACAAAAATCGCTTTTCGCCTATAATTTCCCTGCTTGTTCGTCCCAGCAAGGCACTGCCTGATGGTTGGACTCCGCAAGTCCTGCCAAGAGGACCGTGTCCGTCCGGCAGAGGCCTGCGGTGATCACGAGGAGATTTCCATGCGTCGTATGTTCGGCTTCTTGATCGGGATCTTCATCGGTGCGCTGGTCGGATCCACAGTGGCGCTCTTGTTGGCTCCGGAATCGGGTCAAACGCTGCGTGCCGAACTGCGCGCCCGGGGCGAGGGGCTGCTGGCAGAGGTGCGCGAGGCGGCCGACGCACGTCGGACAGAGCTCACGGATCGGCTCCAGTCCCTGCGCGCGCCGCGTACAGGCTCTACGGAGCTGTCGTAGGGCCGGCGGTTAAGGCCGAGCCGGCAATGATCTGCGCGTAGAATTCCCGGGCTCGAGACATGCAGCGCGCGTACTGCGCGCGCTGCAGGATCAGCCCTTGATTCAAACCTGCGGCCTGGCGGCGCAGGTTCTCGTTTTCCAGGGCTTGCAGGATCGCGTGTGCAAGAGCGCCGGGATTGGTGGCGTCCACGAGCAGCCCGTTCTCTCCGTGCGTGATCCACTCGCGGATCGACTCCAGGTCACCGGCAATGGGGAAGCAACCGCAGGCCATGCCTTCCAACAGAGAGTTGGGAGTGCCGTCGTGGATGCTGGGTGAGACCATCACTTGCGCGCGACGAAGCATGTCTGCCAACTCGCCCTGCGACACTTGAGGCAGTAGTTGGACGGCGTGTCCGATTCGGAGCCTGTCAACCCACCGCATCGCTTCCCGATCCGCTTCCAAGGCAACGCAGCTGAATCTCACGTCCGGACGCCGCTCCAACACGAGCGGGATGGCTGTGAAGAAGATATCGTTCCGGACATAGGCCCTCGAACCCCGGGCATTGATGACGGTGGGCGCAAGCGGCGGCGAAGCCGCCGCGAAAAATACGGCGGTCTGGATGCCGCCTCCGCCTGGAGAGACAAGCGTCGGCTTGCCTGGCGCCAGGCCCCATTCGCGGGCGAGACGAATATCGCGGCGGCAGTCTGCGTGCAGCGCATCGGCGACACGCAGAGTCCATGTGGTGTAGTGCCGCATGAGAGCAGTGGATGGGGCATGGAGTGTGAAGTCGTTGCCCCAGACGGAAACCAGAAGAGGCGCCGCCCCGCAGGCATCTGCCGCCAGCATGCCCTCAAATGGGATGCGCATGGCGTGCACCAGATCCGGCCGGACGCGATCCGCAAAAGCGCGCAATTTCCGGGCGGCACGAGGGATGGTAAGCGGCCCCAGGAGATGGCGCAGTGCAGTCAACGATTTGAGGGCAGATGAGCCGCGGCGCGCGGGCTTCGAGCTGCCTGTGTTTGCACTATATGCGACCGGTGTGATTTCCAGCTCTTGAAGGGGCACGTCTGGGGAGCACACAAAGGTGGAAGCCAGGAAAACGTCATCGCCCCGCTCAACAAAGTAGCGGATCCAATTCAGCGCGATGGGTGAGCGTCCATCCGCCACAAAGAGCAGGCGCATGAGGCCACTATACCAGAAGTTGCCCGCCCAAGTGAGCCGTAGTATCATTGATGCGCTTGAGCGCGGGATAAGACAGCTTCGTAAGCACGCAGGGCAGTGGAAATCGATCAGGGGCTCACGGCAAAAGGACATTGATGAAGCAGATCTGTGTAGTTGGCGTTGGATATGTCGGCCTCGTAACGGGGGCTTGCTTTGCAGACCTGGGCAATAAGGTGGTCGCGCTGGACGTGGATCAAAAGCGGATTGACAACCTTAAGAAGGGGATCATGCCGATCTATGAGCCCGGGCTGGATGAGCTTGTCAAACGCAATGTCGCCGCGGGGCGGCTCAGCTTCTCGACCTCCTACGCCGAGGCGATGAAGGACAGTGAGTTTGCTATCATCGCGGTTGGGACGCCATCCGGCGTGAAGGGCGAGGCCGATCTGCAATATGTGGCGGCGGCGGCTGAGTCGATCGCGCGAAACATGACCGAACCGCTGGTGATCATCAACAAGTCGACAGTTCCGATCGGCACCGGTGACTGGGTGGCAGACATCGTCAAGGGCGCGCAGCCGCGTGAGATTGCCTTCTCGGTGGTGTCGTGTCCCGAGTTCCTGCGCGAAGGATCGGCCATCGGCGATTTCATGAGCCCTCACCGGACGGTGATCGGCTCGCTGCATCGCGAAGCGGCCGAGAAAGTTGCCCAGCTGCACTTGCCGCTGCGGGCGCCGATCGTCATCACAGATCTGCGCACGGCAGAGATGATCAAGTACGCCTCGAACGCCTTCCTGGCAACCAAGATCTCATTCATGAATGAACTGGCCGATCTGTGCGAGTCTGTCGGCGCGGATGTCAAGGAAGTTGCTGCCGGCATGGGTTACGATGCGCGCATAGGGCGCCATTTCCTGGACGCCGGACTAGGATGGGGTGGTTCATGCTTTCCGAAGGACGTCAAGGCGCTGGCGTACATGGCGAAGGAACGCGGCCTGGATCCCCGGATCCTGGATTCTGTCACGCAGGTCAACTACGCCCGCCGTGTGAGCGCGGTCAAGCAACTCTCGGATATGCTCGGCGGCCTCCAGGGCAAGACGATCGGCATGCTTGGCCTGGCATTCAAGCCGAACACCGACGACATGCGGGAAGCGCCGTCGATCGATATCGCAGCGCACCTGGCGGAGGCTGGCGCCAAGGTACATGCGTATGACCCCGTGGCAATGGAGGTGGCGCGCCCGATCCTGCCGGACGTGCGCATGTTCAAGGATCCGTATGAGATGGCGGCGGGCTGTGACGGCCTGATGGTCGTGACCGAATGGAACGAGTTCAAGCAGCTGGACCTGGACCGGCTGAGATCCGTCCTGAAGCAGCCTATGGTCTTTGACGGCCGGAACATCTATGATCCGGCGCTGATGAAAGCCAAGGGCTTCAGCTATCGGGCCGTGGGACGCGGTACCTGAGCGGGCTGGATGCCAGCGCCTGATCCGCCGATCTGTGATTACGAGGGCTCCGACTATCAGGGCTCGTTCTGGGACCAAGGGGGCCGCGAGTACGAGGATCGGGTCGAAGCCATTGCGGTGCAACGCCTACTGCCTGACAGCGGGGGATTGCTGTTGGAACTGGGGGCGGGCGCGGGGCGCCACAGCTCGCGGTATCCGGGCTTTCAGCGCATCGTGCTCCTGGACTTCTCCCTTTCGCAGTTGGAGCAGGCACAAGCGAGGCTGGGACGATCACAGCGGTACGTCTTCGTCGCCGCGGACGTCTACCGCCTGCCCTTTGTGGATGGTCTATTCGATGCCGCAACGATGATTCGGGTCCTGCATCACATGGCGGATGCGCCCAAAGCGCTGAGGCAGGTACGGGGCGTTCTGAAACCCGATGCGGCCTTCATTCTTGAATTTGCCAACAAGCGCAACGTGAAATCCATCCTGCGCTACTGGCTCGGATGGCAGGAGTGGAATCCATTTAGTCCGGATCCGGTGGAATTTGCGAAACTGCATTTCGACTTCCACCCGCGCCGCGTGCAGGCCTGGCTGGAGGAGCTCGGCTTCCAGGTGGAGCGGAAGCTGACGGTCTCCCATTTTCGCACCCCGATCCTGAAGCAGCTGGTCCCTTCGTCAATCCTGGTGTTCCTGGATGCCCTGCTACAGCCTACCGGCGCGATGTGGCAGTACACGCCGAGTGTGTTCTTCAGGTTGCGGGGTGGGAATCCGGTCCCGCACCGCGTGTCCGCCGACGCCGATCCGATCTCGATGTTCAAGTGCCCGGCATGCGGACGGGCGCCGCTTGGCAGGGAGCGGGGTCGGCTTGCCTGCGGGAACTGCGGGATGCACTGGGGAACCGCAAACGGCATCTACGATTTCCGCCTGCCGGCGGCGAGGCCTACCGGCCGCATCCAGGCTGACTGATCAAATCTCGCCGGCAGCGGATCTCCCGCCATACTCGACGAACCATGAAGTGCTCCATCGTCATCCGCGCCTACAACGAAGCCGGGCAGATCGGTCGCCTGTTCGAAGGTATCTCCCGGCAGACGATCCAAGATGTCGATGTGGTGCTGGTGGATTCAGGATCCACGGATGCCACGGTGCAGATCGCGGAGGCGCACGGCGCGCGCATTGCCCGTGTTCCGTCTGACGAATTCAGTTTTGGACGGTCGCTGAATCTCGGCGTGCGCGCCGCGGGACACGAGCACGTCGTCATTGCGAGTGCGCACGTGCGTCCGGTCTATCCCGATTGGCTGGAATGCCTGCTGCGCCCGTTCGAAGATCAGCAGGTGGCGCTTGTCTATGGCAAACAGCGCGGCACCGAAGCCTCCCGCTTCTCCGAGCATCAGATTTTCCGCCAGTGGTTTCCGGATGCCGATATTCCCGATCAGGCCCATCCGTTCTGCAATAATGCCAACGCTGCGATACGCCGAAGCCTGTGGGAGCAGCACGCCTATGACGAGGCGCTGACGGGACTTGAGGATGTTGCCTGGGCCAGGTGGGCGCGAGGGCAGGGGTACCGCATAGCCTACGCGGCTCACGCCGAGATCATCCACGTACACGAAGAGACGCCGCGCCGCGTGTATGATCGCTACAGGCGCGAGGGCATGGCGTTCAAGCGCATCTTTCCGGAATCACATTTCAGCGCCTACGATTTCGTCCGGCTCACACTTACGAACATCGTGACGGACCTGCGCGAGGCGGACCGCGAGGCGAGGCCGTGGCGGCATGCCCCTTCTGTCATTTGGTTTCGTACCATGCAGTTTTGGGGTACCTATCAGGGCTACCGGCGATCGGGACCGGTGACGCAGAAATTGCGGCAGACGTTCTACTACCCGCCCTCGCGCAGCGAATCCACGGCCCGCCCCCGGGGGGTAGCACCGATCCGATACAAAGACCCTGAGAGGTGAGCTCGGCATACTGCGGAGCTCACGCCGTTATCCCCCAAGTGCCTCGTTGAGCCAATCCAGAAACCCCTTTTCTTTGGGGCTTACGGACGTTCCAAGCGTGGCTGCCAGCTTTTCGAACAACTCGCGTTGTTCCCTGGTCAGCCGGGCTGGGATTTCGACGTTGACGATCACGAGCTGATCGCCGCGTTGATCCCCTCGCCGCAAATGGGGGACCCCCTTGCCTTTCATTTTGAACACCTTGCCCGGCTGTGTCGCCGCCGGGATCCTGAGGTTTTCCTCGCCGTCCAGAGTGGGTACTGAGACGTCGGCGCCCAACGTCGCCTGGGCAAGATTGATGTCGAGATTCAAGATGACGTCATTCTCGCGCCGCCGGAAGAACTTGTGGGGCCGGACATCGAGCAGCAGGAACAGGCTGCCGTTCGGACCCCCGTTGGCTCCCGGTTCGCCCTCACCGGCCAGCCGAACCTGTGTTCCCGAATCGACGCCGGCGGGTATCTCAACGCTCTTTTGTGCCTTCATGCGCTCGAGTCCGCCGCCGCGGCACGTGCGGCATGGCGAGGAGACTACTTCTCCGCGCCCTCCGCACTTCGGACAGGTGCTGGTCTGCATCATCTGACCCAGGATCGTCTGGCGCACCTGGCGCACCTCACCCTGTCCCCCGCACGTCGTGCAGCGCGTTGGAGTGGTTCCCGGTTCCGCGCCCGATCCCTTGCAGCGGGAGCAGGATTGGTCACGTTCGAACTCGACGTCCTTCTGAGACCCAAAGACAGCTTCCTCAAAAGTGAGCGTCAGCGGCATCTGCAGATCCCGTCCGCGACGCGGTCCGCGGCGAGAGCTTCTTCCGCCCGAAAAACCGAACTGTCCGAAGAGCTCGTCGAAGATGTCTGCGAAATCCACGGTGTAGTCGTGGAAGCCGCCCGCATTCCCCAGGCCCGCGCGTCCGAATCGGTCGTAGCGGGCGCGCTTGTCGGCGTCGGAGAGGACGCCGTAGGCCTCGTTGATCTGCTTGAATTTCTCTTCGGCCTCGGGTTCCTTGTTCACATCGGGATGATACTGGCGCGCCAACTTGCGGAACGCCGCCTTGATCTCGTCATCGCCGGCGCCCCGGCCGACCCCCAGGACATCGTAGAAGTCTTGGTCAGACATGACGGTACCGACGGCCGTCGCCCGCCCGGGCGACTACTCCTTCACCTCACCGTCCACCACATCCGACCCCGGCGCAGTTCCCGCTGACTGCCCGGAACCCGCAGGCGTTGTGCCGGTTTGCTCATAGACGGCAGCGCCGACCTTCTGGATCGCCACGCCCAGAGCCTCGCCAGCAGCGGTCATTTCGGCAACGTCCTCCGCCTGCGCCTTGGCTCGCAAGGCAGCCACCTTTCCCTCGATCTCTGCCTTGAGTTCTGCCGACACCTTCTCGCCGAGGTCTTTCAGGGCTTTTTCGGCGGCGTAGGCCGTGTTGTCAGCCTGATTGCGCGCTTCTATCAGCTCTCTACGTCTGCGGTCCTCTTCGGCATGGCTCTCGGCATCCTGCCGCATCTGCTCCACTTCCGTTTCAGACAGCCCCGAGGAGGCCGTGATCGTGATGTGCTGGCTGCGCCCGGTCGCCTTATCTTTGGCAGTGACGTGCAAGATGCCGTTGGCATCGATGTCGAACGTGACTTCGATCTGGGGCATGCCGCGGGGAGCCGGTGGAACGCCGTCAAGGATGAACTTGCCGAGGGATTTGTTGTGAGCGGCCATCGGCCGCTCACCCTGCAACACATGGATCTCGACTTGAGTCTGGCTATCCGAGGCCGTTGAAAATGTCTGGCTGCGGCGGGTGGGGATGGTTGTATTGCGCTCGATCTGGGGTGTGGCCACGCTGCCGAGCGTCTCGATCGACAGGGTCAGCGGCGTCACGTCCAGGAGGAGAATATCCTTGACCTCACCGCCGAGCACTCCGGCCTGGATCGCGGCACCAACGGCGACAACCTCGTCGGGATTGACGCCCTTGTGCGGCTCCTTGCCAAAGAACGCACGAACCCGGTCCTGGACCGCAGGCATGCGTGTCATGCCCCCGACCATCACGACCTCGTGGATATCCGCGACACTCAAATTGGCGTCGCTCAGGGCCTGCTTGAGGGGTGCGATCGTACGATCGACCAGATCGCCAGTGAGTTGCTCCAGCCGGGCGCGGGTCATCTTCGTGACGAGATGCTTGGGTCCGCCGGCATCCGCGGTGATGTACGGCAGGTTGATCTCCGTCTGCAGCATGCTTGAGAGTTCGATCTTGGCCTTCTCGGCGGCCTCCTTGAGCCGCTGCAGTGCCTGCCGGTCCTTGCGCAGGTCGATACCGTGTTCCTTCTGGAACTGGGCTGCAAGGTCGTCGATGAGGCATTGGTCGAAGTCGTCGCCTCCGAGGAATGTGTCGCCGCTGGTGGACCGTACCTGGAAGACGCCATCGCCGACATCCAGGATGGATATGTCAAAGGTTCCGCCGCCGAGGTCGTAGACCGCGATCACCTCGTTCTTCTTCTTGTCCAGGCCGTAGGCCAGGGAAGATGCGGTGGGCTCGTTGATGATGCGCAGGACCTCCAGCCCGGCGATCTTGCCGGCGTCCTTGGTGGCGTTTCGCTGCGCGTCGTTGAAATACGCGGGGACGGTGATCACCGCCTGCGTCACGGGTTCACCAAGATATGCTTCGGCGTCCGCCTTCATCTTGGACAGGATCATGGCCGAGACTTCGGGCGCGCCGAAGTCCTTTCCGTCGAGCCGGACTCGGACGTCGCCGTTGGGCGCCTCCCCTATGTCATAGGGAAACCGCCCGCGGCTGCGTTCGACCTCGGTATCGTCCGATCTGCGGCCCATGAAGCGCTTGATCGAAAAGACCGTGTTTTCCGGGTTGACGATGGCCTGGTTGCGCGCGACCCGTCCAACCAGCCGTTCATGGTTCTTGTTGACCGCTACCACGGACGGTACGAGGCGTTCGCCCTCGGAGGAGGGAATGACTGTGGGCTCCCCGCCCTGCATTACCGCCGCGACGGAGTTCGTTGTTCCCAGATCTATGCCGATGATCTTGCCCATTCAATCCTTTTCTGCATTGGTTTCGCGCTGAGAGGCGTACAGGCGGCGCCCTGCCCGCACTGCTGAAGCGCCCCGATGGTTGCCTAGGCCGCGACTCTAACCTGGGCCGGCCTTATCACCCGGTCCCCCAACATGTAGCCTGACCGAGTCACCCCCACGACGCGGCCGCCTTCAGCGCCGTCCACCGATTCCTGAGAAACGGCCTCATGGAAGTTGGGATCGAAGAGGGCGCCCTCGCATTCAATGCGCTTCACACCTTCGGATTCCAATATCGCCTCGAACTTGCGTCGGATGAGTTCGATTCCACTGGACCACGCATCGTCCTCGGCACGATTTTGCAGGGCTCGCTCGAGGTCATCCAGGACCGGGAGCACCTTCTTGATCAGGTCGGCTTTCATGGCTGCCTGGTCGGAATCCCGGTCGCGTTCCACGCGCTTCTTGTAGTTCTGGAACTCAGCCAGGGCGCGCTGCCACCCATCCAGGCTCTCAGCCGCCCTTGCTTCTGCTTCGGCAAGCTGGTTACGCAAAGCCTGCAGGTCCTCGGAAAGGGGCTCGTGGGAGGCCGACGCGCCCGGCTCGCTCTGCGCAGCTTCAGCAGCGCCATCCGCCTGGTCGTCTGCGTGCCTGCCGTGATTCTTGTGTGTCATGTGGATTTCCTGTAGCTGACCTGTCTATCCTGTGTGCTGGTCTCCCGTCATGCGTTCGTTGACGAGATCGCTAAGCAGCCCTGCGACGAAACGGACTGTCGGTATTGTTCGCGCATACGACATCCGCATCGGTCCCAAGACTCCCAAAGTGCCGGTGGCCATGCCCGGCACACCGTAGCGCGCCAGCACCATGGAGCATTCGCTGAGTTCCTCCCAACCGCCTTCCCCTCCGATCAGAACCTGCAATCCGCCCACAGCGCTGTTTGTGGTCGTGCGGGCGAGCATATCCTGAAGCGTAGTCCGCTCCTCGAGCAGTCTCACTGCCCGCCGAGCACTCTGTGTTCCGGCGAAGTCAGGTTCGGAGAGCATGTTGGTCAGCCCGTCGGTATAGATCTCGCCGGAAACGCTTTCGGCGGTGCGGCGCAGCTCGCCCTGGATCAATAGCATGATGTCTTGCTCCAGTGCGTCCTGGCGTCCTGGAAGCGCCGTTACCTCGTCCACGGTGCGCCCGCCCAGCACGCCGTTCAGCCTTGCGGCCGTCTGACTCAGCCGCTCTTGCATAACCGGCTCCGCAAGAGTAAGCAACTGCTGAGTCAGCTCGCCGCCCACGAGCACGAGCACCATGAGGATCTGGCGCCCTTGTGTTGAGATCAGCTCAACGTGCTGAAAGCGGGGGATATCGGCACGGGGGGCTGTGACCATGGAGGCGCCATGGGTTTGGTGCGCGAGGACGGAGGCTGCCAGATGCATCCATTGGTCCGTCCCGGGCACGGCCTGGTAGAACTGGTGCAGGATCGTGTTCCGCACCGCCCTCGGCAGTTCTGCCTGGTCTATCATGGCGCTCACGAAGAACCGATAACCCTCTTCGGTTGGGATACGGCCGGCGGAAGTATGCGGCTGGCGCAGGTAGCCCATTTCGGTAAGCGCCGCCATTTCGTGGCGTATTGTGGCGGGAGAAAAGTCGAGGTGGTAGCGTTCCACCAATCGCTTGGAGCCCACGGGCAGCGCCGCGTCGATGTATTCCCGAATAATGACCAGCAGAATCGTCTTTTGTCGTTCGGTCAGCATGGACATGTCTTATCACAAGCTGGCACTCTCGCCGCGAGAGTGCCATTCATACCAGTTGATAATAACATGCGCCCAAGAAGAGCGTCAATAAGAGGAGTGTAAGAAAGACCGGGACGCCGAGTGGTGCGTGCGACTGGAGCGCCGCGGTCCGTGGCTGGAGCTGATCTGGAGGATCGGGGCCGCCCGCCGCCCGAGCGAACTACGGCGAACGGACCGGGCGCCACACCGGGTCGAAATCAATTCCGGGATCGGTGGTAATGCGCGTCCGCAGCTGGCCCGTGGTGGTGGCGATGAAGATATCGCGATTCTCGTCCGGGCTCTTGCCTTCGAAGACGATCCAATAGCCATCCGGCGAAACCTGCGGATGTTCGACGGGAAGAGGGCTGAGGCTGAGCCTGCTGCTTTCTTCGGTGTTGCGTCGCTCATAAGCGATGCTCATGATCCAGGGGAGCACCGGGCCCGAGGCATTTCGCTGCGTGTAGTAAATGAACTGCGCATCCGCGGACCACGCCGGTGAGAAATCCCAATACTGCTGTCCGCCCCGAGCAATTTGCTGTTCCCCCTGTCCGGCATCCGTTATCGACCAAATCTGGTATGCGTCCACGCGTTTCTTCGAGAAAACGATCTGATTTCCGAAAGGAGACCACGCGGGCTGCCGCGCCTCCTCGAAATCGGCAGTCGGGTCCGTGATCCGACTGACCGATTGGTCGATGAGATCGAGGACATAGATGAGCGGGCGGCCGTCACGCAGTGACGTGAATGCGATTCGCTGCCCCTCGGGTGACCAGGCGGGCTCAGAATCGCCTCCGGATACGGTGGGCAGCGCAACGAGACCGGAACCGTCCACGTTCGCGATGTACAGGGCCGTGTCCGCTGGAGGGCCCTCAGAGATGTCCAGGGGCCGTCCCACTGGCGACACACGGCAGGGTGAAACAAATACCAGCCGCATTCCATCCGGTGACCACGATGGCTGACATGCACCGTCCGGAAGATTGGTAATGGGAACCAGCGTACGTCCGTTGACATCTCCCAGATATACCTGCGGTATCCCGGAACGATCAGAGACGAATGCAATCTGGTCGGCCGCGGCACTCGCCGGAGGTGGACCAGCAGCCTGGGTCCGCGCCGAAGGGACTATGGGCACACTGCTCGGGATCGACGTAAAGCTTGGTGTAACCGCGGACGTGGAGGTTGCGGCGGGCGTTGCCGTCTGGACCGTGCTGCGCCCTGCCGAAGGTGTGGAGGTCGGGGATGCGGCTGGCGTCTGGGAGTTGGCAGGTGGCGAGCCGGGAAAGAGCAGCGGAGCCATCGCCCGAACGTTAGCGGGAACGATGTCTGGCATCAAGATGACGGTACCAGAGGCGGCGATGATCGCGATGAATAGCGGTGTGAGCCACGCGGGATTGGACCGCCGGCGTTTCCTGGGTGCAACGAAGTCCAGGACGTCATCCGAGGCGGCGGCCGGAACGGCCGCGCGAAGCGGACGTGCGTTTTCTGAGTTGGTGGCGGATGCTGACGAGCTGGCAGGGTGTGTTAGGTCCGGGGGCGGTGGGACGGTGAACTCGCCCGTGGGACGTTCGGATTTGGCTACTGCAGTGAGGAGTGCCTTCTTGAAGTCCTCTGCCGTCTGGAAGCGATCGCCAGGATCCACGGCCATGGCCTTCTCTATGGTGGCGGCTACGCGGCGCGACACTTTTGGGTTGCGTCGGCGCAGCGACGTCAGCTGAGCGTTGTCCATCGCCCGGGCCAAGCCGTCCTCTGGGATCACGCCCGTCAATCCCGCGTACAGAGTGGCCCCCAGGGAGTAGACATCCGTGCGCGCGTCGGTACGCGCCGTGCCATACTGCTCCGGCGGCGAATAGCCCGGCGTCATGGCGCGCGCTCCGGTCGTAGTTGCCTGCGGGCCCTGGACGATCTTGGCCAGCCCGAAGTCCACAAGATAGATTGCGCCTTCCGGAGAGATCTTGACGTTTCCCGGCTTAATGTCGCGGTGCAGGATCGACGGCTTGCGGGTGTGCAGATACGTGAGCGCATCGCACATGGCCGCGCCCACCATGACGGCGTCTTCCTCGGAGATGGTTGCGAGGCGCTCCATGCGCTGGCGCAGGTCTTCGCCCTCAATGAAATCCATCACCAGGTACTGGCCCTGGTCGCCGACGGCAAAATGGTCCGAGACGCGGGGGAGATTGGGGTGGCGCAGGCCGGCCAGGATCACCGCCTCAAGCCGGAACTGCCTCGAGTACTCATCAGATGTAAAGAGGTTCTCCTTAACCGCTACATCCACCCCCAGGTTCTCGTCCACCGCGCGATAGACGGATCCCATGCCCCCCTGTCCAAGGATCTCAACGATTCGATACCGTTTGTGTAGGAGTGTGCCGCGCTCGAGCGTCATCCCAATCCCAGGGTCAGGCGGCTATCAAGCAGTGAGACGTCTTGGAGGAAGGCTGAAGTCACGTTGGGTCGCAGGACGCGCTGAGCCTCGGCGGTCTTGAGGCACAACGGCGACATTATATCAGATTGACTTCGTGCGCCTGACTCAGCAGTGCCGGGCATGCACAAGAGCGCACGCGAACGGATTTGACGGGGTGCTGTCAGGTATTGTACACTCCCCATATGAAGAGGACGCCCGCGCGCGAGTGGGATTGGATATCCGCCGGCCTTCTCTTTCTCCTGCTGCAGATTGCCGCGGCCCGACTTGTGACGACAGGCTGGGCGCCGTACCTCTATTGGACTGAAACCCTGGCGGGCTTCGGTACCATCCTCGGGTTCGCATTGGGATCGAGTCGATTCCGGCGCGGCACAGTCCTGGCTCTTGCCACCGGCTACACCGCCGCGGTTGTGCCCTGGCAGCTCACAAGATCGGTGACAGACGACCTGTTGGTCGACCGCCTGGTCCGCGTTGGCGGGATACTGGCTCTGTCCTTTAATCAGTTCTTCCATCGCCAGCCAGTCAAGGATACGCTGTTCTTTCTGCTTTTTGTGTGCCTGGCCTTCTGGGTGATCGGCGTGACGGCGGGGTACTGGCTCGGGCGGCACGGCCGCGTCCTTACCACGATCGCCGTCGCCGGCGCCGCCACAGTCATCATCCAGGTATACGGCAATTATCAGCCTCGGGGCTCCTGGTGGCTTGCGGTCTATATGCTGATCGCGCTCCTCCTAGCCGGCCGGGTGCACTTTCTGCAACAAAAAAGCGAATGGGTAAAAGGCCGCGTATTTGTAAGCGAAGAATCCGGCACCAATGTCCTTACAGGCCTATTTATGACGGCCGTGTTGGCGATTCTCGCTGCATGGTGGATCCCGAGTTCGCCGGGCAGTGTGCAGCGAGCGGCCGATACCTGGAATACCTACTTCCGGCCCGTCCGGGAGAGGCTCTCCAGTGCTGTCACGTCGCTGAGGGGTCCGTACGGCAGACCTGGCGACAGTTTCTACGGAAGCTCGCTGCCGGTGGGAGAAAACGTCGCAACCGGTGACGCGATCGTCTTGGAAGTTGAGGTGCTGGAATCACCCGGACTGAACCCGCGCTACTACTGGCGCGGCCGGGCCTACAACGACTACGTGGGCGGGGTCTGGTCTGCCTCGACGACGTCTCGGCTTCTGTTTCATCCCAACCAGGACGGCCTGGGTATTCCGGATGCTACGGATCGTGCCGAGACGCTTCTGCGGGTGACCAGCCAGTTCCCGACTCAGGGTTTGATCTACGGCCCATCCCCGGCAGTATGGATCGATCGCGCTGCGGACGTCGCCGCCATGCGCGCCGCCCCAAACGTGTATGACGCGTTCTCATGGGAGGCACGAACGCTCGTGCCTGCCGGTGCCGCATATCAGGTCCGTGCTGAACTCCGCAATCCAACCGTGCAGCAGTTGCGGGCAGCCGGGGGAGTCTATCCGCCCTGGGTGGTGGAGCACTATCTTGGCGTCCCTGAGAGATATCGCGCCGACCTCTCAGGGCTTGCTGTGGAGATCACGGCGGGGATGGTGAGCGCTTACGACAAGGCTACCGCGGTCACGAACTACCTGCGTCTGAATATCGATTACTCCGAGAGTGTGCCGGCACCTCCTGAGGGCCAGGATCCGGTAATGTGGGTGCTGCTTGATCATAGGCGGGGTTTCTGCAACTACTACGCCTCGGCCGAGGTCCTCCTGCTGCGCTCGATCGGCATCCCAGCGCGCCTGGCCGTCGGATTTGCGCGCGGCGAGTTGAAAGATGGGACGTACACCGTGTACAGGCGCAATGCCCACGCTTGGCCGGAGGTCTATTTCCCCGGAATCGGCTGGGTGGAGTTTGAGCCGACGAGTAGTCAGGATCCGCTTGTGCGCCCGAGCGGTCTGTTGCCGGCGGGCATCCCGGATTTCAATGTGGCGCCGCGAACGCCTCCTGAAGAAGAAGGCAACCGGATTCCCGAAGACGTGGAGATCGCTCCGCCCGCCGCGTCCCTGCCGTTTCCTCTGACGCCGGCAGGCCGCGCCGTCTACACCGCCCTGCCGATCCTGGCTGCGCTGCTTGCGATTGGATTGGCGTACCGCGCGCGGGTCTTCAATCGACTTCCCGCGTTGCTCTCGAGGGCGCTTGAAGCCGGAGGAGGTCCTGCGCCTGCATGGGTGCGCACTTGGGAACGGTGGAATCAGCTTGCGCCCGTGGAGCGCGCATTTGCCAGCGTGAGCTGGTCGCTCCGTCTGCTGGGGAAGCCCCAGCATATGCATGCAACGGCAGCGGTTCAAGCAGCCGCGCTGGCTCGCCTCATTCCGGCGGCAAGGCGACCTATTGAGTTGTTGAAAGTCGAGCTGGAATCCGGTCTGTTTACGCTCCATCCAGCTGATCTTGGCCGGGCCCGCAGAGCAGCACTGGTTGTGCTCCTGCATAGCCTTCGCGCCAGGCTGGACAAGACGATTGCGGCGCTGGACGGGCGTGCTGTATACTCGGATCCGGACAGCTAGAGCAACATCTGGGAGAGCACATGAAGCCCGAGAAGCCACCTGCCAGATCGCTTCGCGACCAGACGAATGCCCTCGCTGTACAGGCCACCGAGCTGCGTGATCACCTGCAGAAGCTCAAGCCGCGCGAGCTGCCTCTGAACGCGCTTGAGAACCTTGGGGCTTTGGCAGAGACCCTCGGGCAGCTTGGACAGAAGCTCGAGATGCTGGAGGCTGAACAAAAGAACCTTACGGCCTTGGTGCAGATCGGCAGCGTGGTCAACTCCTCACTTGAGCTTGAGGAAGTCCTGCGCATCGTAATGGACAACATCGTGCGTCTCACGGGCGCCGAGCGTGGATTCCTGATGCTTCGAGACGAGAGGGGCGAGATGGTGACGCAAGTCGCCCGCAACTGGTCGCAGGAGTCCATCAAGTCCGGAGAAGCCGCCACGAGCCGCACGGTGGTGCAGCGCGTGATCGAATCCGGCGAGCCCATTGTGACGACCAATGCGCAGGACGACCAGCGCTTCAGCCGTCAGGCCAGCGTTGTGGCGCTCAGCCTGCGGTCCATCCTATGCGTCCCGCTCAAGGTGAAGAACGATCTGATCGGGGTAATCTACACCGATAATCGGATTCGCACGGGCATCTTCTCCGAGTCGGCGCGCGACCTACTCATGGCCTTCTCGAATCAGGCGGGAGTGGCGATCGAGAATGCCCGCCTGTTCACATCGCTCAGACACACGCTCGAAGAAGTCACGGCGCTCAAGAGCCTGATGGATAACGTGTTCTACTCCATCACAAGCGGTGTGATCACGACCAATGTCCAAGAGCAAATCATGCTGGTAAACCGCGCCGCCGAGGCGATCCTGGGACTCACCATGTCGAACATCGTCGGCCACGGCCTGGATGAGGTCCTGGCATCTGCGCTGCAGCAGATAAGACCGCACCTGGCGGAGGTACGCGAGACGGATCAGGCGATCGTCGACCTGGAGATCAGCTATGTTGACCCGTCTCGCGGCAATCTCGATTGGCGCCTGAATCTTGCCCCCTTGAAAGACGCCGGACAAAAGACCCAGGGTCTGGCGATCGTCCTTGATGATCTTACGGAGCGGAAGAAACTCGAGGCGCAACGCAGGCTCCTGCAGCGAATGGTCTCCCCGGCTGTGCTCGAGCAGATCGACCCGAGCAGCCTGGAGATCGGCGGCAAGAAGCAGGACGTTACCGTGCTATTTGCCGATGTGCGCGGTTTCACGGCGTACAGTGAGAAGCACTCGCCAGAAGACCTCGTGGCTGTGCTCAACCGCTATCTGGCGGCGTGCGCTGAGGCGGTGCTGGACCAGGAAGGCACGGTCGATAAGTTCCTTGGTGATGCCATCATGGCTTGGTACAACGCGCCGCTGCCTCAGCCCGATCACACCCTGCGGGCAGTCAAAACCGCTCTCGCTATCCGCGATGCGATCGCGGGGTTGCACGGCGAGCTTCCAGCGGAGGCGCACCTGAATTTTGGCATCGGAATACACTACGGCGAAGCGGTGCTGGGTTGGATAGGCTCCGAGAAGCGTTTGGATTTCACGGCGATCGGCGACAGCGTGAATACCACCAAGCGCATTCAAGAGAACTCGGTGAAGAACCAGATCCTGATCAGCCGGCCGGCCTATGAGCGGGTGAAGGATGCGGTGGACGCCAAGCCATGCGCACCGCTGGCCGCAAAAGGGAAGGCGCAGCCGATCGACGTGTTTGAAATACTGGCGCTGAAATAGCTGCGGCGCGAAGCAGGCCCCGTCCGTGATGCCTGCCCTATTCCGCCTGCATTAGTTTCGTAACAAGAATGAGCAGTTGACGCATGCCCGTGGCGACAGGCGGGATATCGATATGCTCGTGCCGCGTGTGGGCGCCGGCGCCAGTGGTAATGCCCAGGACGATCGCCGGCAGCCCACGGCTCAACGGGATGTTTGCATCCGTTGAGCCGGCGGTGAGCGTGGCGTTGAGGCCAACCTCAGTGAGGCACTCAACCGCCCGCTGCACCAACGGATGATCGGCGGGGATCCCGCCGGCTGGCCGCCGACCGACCACCTCCATTTCGACCTCGACGCCGTCCCGGCGTGCCGCGCGGACCCGCTCCTCCACGTTTGCTACCAGCGTGGTCAACGCCTCTGCACCCTCGGAACGGACATCCAGCTCGAACTGCGCGTTCGAGGCAAGCACATTGACGCCGCTGCCGCCTGAGATCGTGCCCACGTTCATCGTCGTACGAGGACTGCTCGGGAGCGGCAGCGCCGTAAGCTGTGTGATGATCGCGGCCAGTTCATGCACGGCCGAGGGCTGCCCGTAGTCCGACCACGAATGACCCCCTGTGGTCCTGACAGTGACCCGGTAGCGCCGGGCGCCAACAGCCCGGTGATAGATTTGTCCCAAGGCGGTCCCCTCCAGGACGAGATACGCTCGGGCGTCGGCGCCGAAGCGATCCACGACCGCTTTCATACCGCGCAGATCGCCCAGGCCTTCCTCACAGGAATTCGCCACAAGCCATAGGTCGGAGTCGAGATCCTTCCCGGCCTCGCGCAGCATCCAGACGAGGCCCAGTAGCGCCGCAACCCCCAATGAGTTATCTCCAATGCCGGGGCCGGAGATCCGGTCGTGTTCCCGCGTGAGCCGATTTGAACGTCCGGGGAAGACCGTATCCAGATGCGCCGTCACAATGAGGGGGGCAGCCCCACGGCGCCCAGGCAGGCGAGCGTAGACATCGTGATACCGGTCCACGGCAATGTCCTGCAGGTTTTCGGCCGCGAACAATTCACGCACAAGCAGCGCCCGTTTTCTTTCCTTGAACGTCGGTGCAGGCACCTGTTGAATTTTCACCGCCATGTCAAGGAGTCTTTCTACGTGGGTTGGCATTGGCTTCGATGGCATCGCTGCAATCGACTAGACCTCTCTTACCAGGTCGCGCAGAACATCCAAGCGTGCCTGCGCCAGCCCTTCAAGCACGCTCAGTGCGTAGAATGCACCGGTTCCCTCCACTTTCAATGATGCTGCCACGTTGGCGTGCAGGGCGGCCTGCAGCGGATCATAGTCGCGTTTGAAGCCCGCCAGAAAGCCTCCCGAGTAAGCGTCGCCGACGCCCGTCGGGTCGGCTGGTCGGGCAGGATATGCCGGGATCTCCCACCTGTGTCCTCCGTTAACGTCATAGATCGCCTGGCCGCCCGCGCCGCGCTTTACGACGACAACTTCGCAACCGTAGGAGCCCACGGCCGACATCATTTCCCATAGATCATACGTCTGGCCCCAAAATAGGCTCCGGATTTTGGCTTCAGACGGGAGAAAGGCGGTCGCGGACCCGAGAGCAATACGAAGGTCGTGCTGGAACGACGGTGTCATATAGCTGGCGGAGGGGTCAACTGTGATGGTCGTCACCCCCGAGGCCTTGAAGGCGGTGATCAGCTGATGCTGACTGACAAAATCCAGAGGGCACAGATGCACTGCGCGCGCGTCGCGGTAGTATGCCGGGATCTCCGTGGCCGAAGGGGATAGAAACTCGGGCCGCCGCATATCTTCGTGCGGATCGGCCGGAGGCTGATATCCGAGCAGGGCCTTCGGAAATGGAAGCCGACGCCGCGCGAATTGCGACACAGGCGAGCCGCGGGTGATTTCGAACTCGGAATCGTACGCGAGGAAATCGCGCAGATCAATGCGTTGCGGAAGGATCTTGATGCCGCGGATATCCACGCCGCGGCCCTCGATTGCTTGCAGCCACGGTCGTGGATAGTCCTCACCGACGCGGCCCAGGACGCCGACCTCGCCAGCCCAGGTCAGCAAACCTCCGCATGCGTACAAAGCGCTTCCGCCGGGCGCGTCAAGCAGCGGCGTTCCCACCGGCGGCAGGATGTACTCGCGTCTTATGCTCCCGGCAATGACAAAGGTTACGTCCATGCGCTCCGCCGGCTCGGGCTGCGGCGCCAGGCGGCCGCCAGGCGCCAGCCTTCAGGAGGAAATACCCCCAAATGGGCGGGTATGTCGGCTACTTTCCCCCTTGTTCTGGAGTTGCGCATGTTCCTCGGTATAATCAGGCCTGCATCGATCGAAGTCTTGCATGGTGTTCGCCGAGACTTGCGACACCGTGCCCAATCTTAGGATTGAAGGGCGTCACGCCCCTTGAGGGCTATCCAGTGGCAGTTCGCCGGCGCCGCGCCGGCATCCGTGCTGCAAAGCCCTGACTGCACATCATCGCCAATAGATCAGTACGGCCAGGACGCCGCAAGGAGCACCCAGCGTGAGCAGTTTCGCGACCGGCTTGGCCCGAGGGAATTATACACGTCGGAGAAGGAGAATGCTTGCATGGCAGACAAGAAGGTTCGCGTCGCGATCATCGGGGTAGGTAACTGCGCATCCTCGCTGGTTCAGGGGGTTCACTTCTACAAAGATGCGCCCGATGACGCGACGATTCCGGGCCTGATGCATGTCAGTCTCGGCGGATACCATGTCCGGGATATCGAGTTCACGCTGGGGATCGACATCAATATTACGAAGGTCGAAGAGGACCTTTCGGATGCGATATTTGCCGCGCCCAACAACACCTACAAATTCTGCGATGTGCCCACGATGAACGTGCCGGTCGTGCGCGGCATGACCCACGACGGGCTCGGCAAGTATCTGACGCAGGTGATCGAGAAGGCGCCTGGGCCCACCGCCGATATTGCCAATCTTCTCAGGGAGACAAAGACCGACGTAGTGGTCAACTTCCTGCCGGTTGGCTCGGAAGAGGCCACCAAGTGGTATGTGGAGCAGGTCCTGCAAGCCGGCTGCGCGTTCGTGAATGGCATACCCGTGTTCATTGCGTCGCAGGAGTACTGGGCCAAGCGCTTCCGCGAGGCGAACCTGCCGCTGCTCGGTGACGACATCAAATCGCAGGTTGGGGCGACCATACTGCATCGGGTGCTCACGACGCTCTTTGTGGACCGCGGCGTTCGCATCGACCGAACCTATCAGCTGAATTTCGGCGGCAACACCGACTTCCTGAACATGCTGGAACGCGAGCGCCTGGAAAGCAAGAAGATCTCCAAGACGGGAGCGGTCACAAGCATGATCCCGTATGATCTGGGCAGCGACAATGTGCATGTCGGCCCGTCCGACCATGTACCCTGGCTTACCGACCGCAAGTGGTGCTACATCCGCATGGAGGGGACAACGTTCGGCGATGTGCCGCTAAACCTGGAAGCAAAGCTCGAGGTTTGGGACAGTCCGAACTCGGCGGGCGTAATGATCGACGCCATCCGCTGCGCCAAGTTGGCCCTGGATCGCGGCCTTGGCGGTCCGATCATCGGGCCGTCGTCGTACTTCTTCAAAACGCCCCCGAAGCAATTCCGGGATGACATCTGCCGCGAGAAGGTGGAAGCCTTCATCAAAGGCGACGCCGACGAGTAATTGCACCGGCATCCTTACCGGGAAGACCACAGCCTTGCGATACACGAGAGACGAGGCGGGGTCTTCAGTCGTGCCATGATAGCCCGGGTTGTCCTGCTCCTGATCCCGTGCGCGCTTGCCGTTTCCGCGTGCAGCCCTGCTGTGCCCGCCGTTGATATTGGCGTTCAGATGACTGCGGCGGTGCAGACCGCGATCGCCGTCATCGTTGAGACTCAGGCTGCCTTCACCCCCGCCGCGACCAGTACTCCGGTCGCCACGCCCACCGTGCTGAGAACTCCGCCCGCTCTTCCGCCGATCTTCACGAGCGCCTTTCTCAACCCGGCGGACACGCCGCATGCGTACATCCAGGAGTCGTGCCAGTATCTGCACGATAAGTGGGCGTCCACGAATTCCCCCCCGGGGACGATCGTGCTGGTGGTGATGTTCCACAGCATTGAGAGGGGGGAAGAGTCGGTCAGCGATCCGAAGAACGTCGGCGGGGGCGATTTCAAGCGCCTGATGAACGGACTGCACGACATGGGCTTCCAGGCGATAAATACCTCCCAGTTGGCCGACTTCCTTGACAGTAATGCAAGGATCCCAGCGCGCTCCGTCGTGCTGATCCAGGATGACCGGCACGCCGCGGCGAATTACATTGACTGGTTCCGCCCGTATTGGGATCAATGGCAGTGGCCGGTCATCAATGGGTGGATCAACGCGCTGGGGGGCGGCGATCCGGTGCTTGCCGAGAACGTGGTCCTGGGACAGGAGGGGTGGGTTGACCACCAGGCCCACGGCGTGGTCCACAACATCCCCATGAGCGACAGCTCGGCTGATGAGTACCTGACCGGTGAACTCCAGGGCTCCATCACCAATATGCAACAGTACTTCAACAAGACGCCGATCGCCATCATCTGGCCTGGAGGCGGGTTCGGAGTGCGCCCGGTCCAATTCGCGCGCAAGTTCGGATACCGGCTGGGTTTCACCATCAATCCGCGAGGGCCGGTGATGTACAACTGGGTTCCCCTGGCTGACCAGCAGGATCCGTTGAGGCCCCTCTCCATAGCGGAGGGGCCTGTGAACGACCCGCGTATGGTCTTGCCGCGCTACTGGCCGAACCAGGTGCTGAGCAACCTGGACGGGATCCGCGTAACGGGTGAGCAGGCAGCCGCGTATGCCCAACAGAACAGGTCCCTCGAGCTGGAGTACTACGACATCGTCTGTACGGCGACCTTCGGTCCGATCCCGTAGTGACTTGACCGCATGGACAAGCCCGCGGCGATACGAGTTCTGCTGATCCCCGTGCTGAGCATGGCGGTCGCGTGTCAGGCAGGGCCGGGCCCGAATCCCGCCGGGTTGCAGACTCCGCTCGCCCCCGCGGCCACGCGTACGCCAAGACCGACGCCCACGGCCATACGTACCCCGCCAAACCTGCCCGCGCCCTATCGGTCGGGGTATCTCAACCCCCTCGACGCCGTCGGAACATACGTGCAAGATACCTGCGAGTACCTCCGAAATCGGTGGGACTCCCGCAAGGCCGCCCCCGGCACGGTCGTCATGATCATCATGCTCCATTCCATAAACCGGCAGAAGGGCGAGGGTCCCGAGGCGATGACGGCGAACCTGTTTGGCCGAATGATGGAGGACCTGCACGAGCAGCGCTTCCATGCCATCAACATTGGGCAGCTGGCTGGTTTCCTGGAAAGCAATGCGAGGATTCCGTACCGATCGGTGGTGTTGATCCAGGATGGGCGCCGCTATCCGGACAACTTCAACGCGCATTTCCGCCAATACTGGAACCGGTGGGGGTGGCCGGTCGTCAACGCCTGGGATCACCAAGGCAGCACCACCGAGCCGCTCTGGGAAGACTATGTAGCGCTGGCGGCGGATGGCTTCGTGGACTTTCAGGTCTACGGGCCAGCTTTCAGTCCCTCGGCGAAGCCCAGGACTGATGATTATCTAACCGATCAGCTGCAGAAACCCATCGAGGTCCTAAAGGAACGACTTGGCAGCGTGCCGATTGGAGTGGTCTGGCCGAACGGTTTCAGTCAACAATCCGCGCAGGTCGCTCGTCTGTTGGGCTACCGCCTGGGCTTCACCTTCAACTCTCGCGGCCCAGTGATGTACAACTGGGTGCCGCTTTCAGACGCCTCAGACAAGTTTCGGCCCTCGTACCAACCCGAGGCCTCTGTGGGGGATCCGCTGATGACCCTGCCGCGCTTCTGGCCGCATCAGGTGCACGGCACATTGGACGCGGTCCGCATCGCAGGCGAAGAGTCCGCGGCCTACGCGGAGCAACACAAAGGCGTCGAGTTGGAGTACTACGACATCGTCTGTGAGGCCACATATGGTCCGATTCCGGACGAGTAGCGGGCGGCTGCTCGCGGCGCCCTGGCCCGCTGGAAATCACCAGGTCCACCGTTGCTAGCTGAGTCCTGTCCGTTTTGCCGAATTGTTCGCGGCGAGGCGAAGGCCGCGATCGTCCATCGGGATGAAAAGGTGGTAGCGTTTCGTGATATTCACCCGGTGGCGCCCACGCACATCCTGATCATCCCGACAAAGCACGTTGCCTCTCTGCAGGATTTGCAGGTGAACGATCTTGAGTTCATGGGAAGGATGATGGCTGTGGCTCGCGAGATTGTGGGCGGCGAAGGGGAGCCTGCGGACGGCTATCGATTGGTGATAAATACCGGCGCCGATGCCGGACAGAGCGTCCTCCATCTCCACATGCATCTTCTAGCCGGCAGGCGCATGCAGTGGCCCCCTGGTTGACCTAGGCACGGCCGCTACGTGGTTTCTCGAAGGCTACCGCCTGAAGAAACCGCCTGGTTTCATTCGTCCCCTTGGATTCCGGAGTCGCAGTGCCATCCAAGCCAGGCCCAAGCCTCCAAGCAGAAGGAGTCCTCCGACGATACCGACAATTGGTGACGACCCACCGCCCTGTTCGCGATTTCCGGCCTGAGCCGCCGGTGCGTCCCTGCTTTGGGCGCCGAAACCGACAAACGCGGTGTCACCGGCACGGACATCCAGGGTGTCGGTAAGGCTGGTGGTGGGATTGTAGTTGTCCGGTATCGCCGCGCCGATGTTGTACTGACCTTCCGGCACGTCGCCGAAGCAGATGCCTGCGTAGGCCTCCGGGTCCGGATTCAGCGCGGTCTCGCGCGTCGCCGAAAACGCCCCGCCGGTCTCCGTAACGCTGATGGCGCCGCCCAGGATGACCGGTTCCTCGGTCTGCCGAATGGCGTCGCCATTGAAATCGTCGAATAGCAGCACACAGATCTCAGTGGTTCCAGAGAACGGCGTGGGTGAAGCGGTCGGGAGTCCCGGCGTGGGAGACGGCCCCGGCGTGTTCGAAGGTGCGTCCGCCGGTCCGCCCGTGCCCACCAGAACCTCCTGTCCCTCGATCAGGTTGGTGCAGTCGGCGTTAATGCTCTGGTTGAGCTGCCGAAGCTGTTCGAAGCCTATCCCGTAGAGGAGTTGGATCTTGGTGCAAGTGTCGCCTGCCTGGATCCGGTAGAGGATACGACCATCAGGCAGCGGGGTATTTGTGGCGAACTGCTGCTGATCCACACCGGCCTGGGCCGGGATGGAGAAAGCGAATGCCAGCCAGCCCGCTGCCAGGACGATGCCAACCAACACATGACCGCTCTTCATTCACAAAATTATATCAGGAAGCTCCATCGGCCCTTCTGGTCCACGGCTGGATGGGCTCAGTCTGCTGATGGATGCGCCAAGAGTCCGTATCTTGCCCGGATGTTTGGAAGGAAGTAGTCGTCGAAGAACGCTTCCACGTCGTAATCAGGCTGCCAGTTCCAATCGCGTCGGGCTTGTGAATCGTCCACATCTTCCGGCCAAGAATCAACAATGCCCTGGCGGCGAGGATTTGGCTCGAAGGAGATCTGTGCTCCGCGAAAGGCCTTGAGCGCGCGGTCACGGAACTCGCCGGCGGTCAAGGCAAACGCGGCCACGTTGTAGACGACCTGGGTCAGCCGATCACGCGGGACCTCGGTAAGCATCATCAGCGACTTTATGGCATCCGGCATCGCCATGAAGGAAATCTTGGTGTGCTCGCGCACGAAGCACACATAGGGTTTTCCCTGCGCCGCCGCGTGCAGCATCTCAGGTCCGTAGTCGCTCGTTCCCCCGCTGGGCAGCGTCATGGCCGAGATCAGGCCGGGAAACCGGATGGCACGGAAGTCGAGCATCACTGGAGGGTTTGGATCGAGATGATGTTGGCCGCAGTAGCGGCTGTAGTACATGCCAAGCTTCTCACAATAGAGCTTGTTGCAGCCGTACATCGTGTGAGGCGTGTTGAAGGCGTCCTCGCGCACGCGCCCGGCCGCCTGCTTTTCGCTGCTGCTCAGGCCGTATGCGGCGATCGAGCTCGGAAACAGGAATTTCACCGACTTGCCGTACTTCTCGGAACGATAGGCTGCCAGCATCAGGAGCTGCATCGTGCCTTCCACGTTGATGCGATGTGCCTCCTCGGTCGATACCTCCGCTTTGGATGAGAGCGATGCAGCCAGGTGAAAGATCAGGTCGAAGTCATAGTCATAGAATGTCTTGATCTTGTAGATTAGGTCCCCTTGCACGTGGTCAGCCACGGAGGGCAGCACCGAATCCGGCAGGGGCGCGAGGTCGGCAGTGACAACCCGGTAGCCGCCGCGGCTCGCAAGTTCCTGCACCAGCGCCTGCCCTATCTCCCCGCATGCACCCGTTACCAGCACTGACTTGAGCCCCTGCGATTCCATGGGCGTCATCTTCTGCTCCCTTATGCTAGAATGTCCAAACGCACTGTGTGATGTGCGATCATAAAGGTGGTGTGGCGATCTTATGGTTGATGAAATCAACCGCAGTGTGCTTGCCAAGGGCACGCAGAGGCCCGCTGCTGCGCTTATTTTACAGCAGCCGCGGCCTTCCTACATGAATCGGCGAAATCTCGTCTCCATAGTGGCACTGGCGATTCTGGGCACCGCGGGCTGCAGCCCCGTCCCAGGCGGCATGAGTCAGTCCGCGGCCGCGCTGACGTCCACCGCCCCGGTGGCAGTCCCGACCGATTTTCTGTGGTTTCCGCCGACCGAGACGCCATCCGTTGCCGCGGCGGTGACGCGGGAGCCAACGCCGGAGCGCAGGCCCGGGATAGGGGGACTGATGGTAGCTGACGACATGACGTCCTCCACCCATTGGAACGCAGCTGTTTCCGGTGAGGCATCGGCGACGGTTTCCGAAAGGGGCTTGACGGTATCGGCATGGCCAGGTCAACCCCCAGTCGTCAGTCTGCACCGGAGCGCGATCCTCGATGACATGTATATGGAGATCACGGCCCGCCCCAGCCTATGCAGGGAAAGGGATGCCTACGGCCTGGTTTTCCGCGCGCCCAACGAGGTTGCGTACTATCGATTTGTCGTCATCTGCGACGGCACAGCGGCCGCCGAGCGGTTCAGTCTCGGCACGCCGCGCGTACTTCAGCCGCCCACCGCCTCGTCGGATGTCCCGGTGGGTGCGCCCGGGCAAGTTAGGCTGGGTGTGTGGGCGTTGGGTTCGGAATTCCGTTTTTTCCTGAACGATCGCTACCAATTCACGGTCAGTGACAGCAACTACAAGGCAGGCGGCCTGGGTGTGTTTGCCCAGGCGGGGGGCGATACTCCCGCTTTGGTGACTTTCTCTGGCCTCTCGATCTATCGACTGGTTCCCGCTGACACAGCCGCGACCCAGACTCCCTAATCGGGCACGGCTGGATTTTTTCGAAATGCGCAATAACCGGCTGAACGATCTGGACGCGAAAACCTGGTTGAAATTCCAGAAATCCTGGTTCCTGCACAATCCCCCGCCGCGCAAGAAGGGGGTGCTGACGCATCCGGCCAAGTTCCCGGAGACGCTAGCACAGGAGTTCATCGAATTCTTCACAAAGAAGGGGGACACCGTCTTGGATCCGATGGCCGGGACAGGGTCCACTCTCATCGCGGCGTTGCGTGCGGGCCGGCGTTCGTACGGCATAGAGCTGAATCCCCGGTACGCAAGCGTGGCGACCAATATGGTCAGCGAGGAACGCGCTGCCCTGGGAAACGCCGTCCTGGAGGTCGAATCGGAATTGATCTGCGGCGATGCCTCCCGGATCGGCGAGTTTGGGCTGCCGAAGATCCACTATGTTCTGACCTCACCTCCATATTGGGACATGCTGCACGCCAGGGGCGCCAAGACGCAAGAGACGCGCCGCGGCTCGCCTGAGTTGGACGTCGTCTATTCCGAAGACCCGCGGGATCTGGGGAACATACACGACTACGAAGCTTTTCTCCGGCACCTGGTCTCGATCTACGCCGGTCTCAAGTCGATCCTCCATCAGAGGGCGTATCTCACGATCATAGTGAAGAACGTCAAGAAGGGCGGGCGGATATATCCGCTGGCATGGGACCTGGGTCGCGAGCTGGGACGCATCTATGTATTGAAGGATGAGAGGGTGTGGTGCCAGGACAATCAGCGGCTCGCCCCTTTCGGGCTGGGTTCAGCCTGGGTGAGCAACACGTTTCATCACTATTGTCTGCAATTCCGGAATGACCCGTGACTGACACCAGGAAGTCCGCGAGTCAATTGGTGGGAGCGCCCGCGGCCGCTCTGGTCCTGGTCACGGTCATCGATCTGTTCACGAACTCCATCGACATGCAGCGATTCTCCTGGGACTTTCGTTACTACATCGCAATCGCCGAACATGGCTTTGCGGGCCCCGCGGCGAGCCCCTTTGCATACCGGTACTTGACCCCCATGCTCGCGCGCGGGGCATCTCTTGTTCTGCAGCTCCCGATCGAGGGCGGATTCGCCGCCCTGGCGTATTTCGGTTCGGCCGCGCAGTTGCTGGCGGTATTCCTGTTCACCCGCTGGTACACGCGCTCGGCGCGCGGGGCCTGGGTTGCGGCGCTCATCACGGGGTTTTCGCTATTCCATGTCAAGTTCCTGCTGTTTGATACATTCCGACCCGACCGTCTGGCCTACCCCCCGATTTTGCTGCAGGCATACTTCGCCCTGACAGGCAAATCCGTTCGGCGCAATTGGGCGAGCGTGCTTCGAATTGCGGAGAGCGCCGCGTTTTTGGCCGTCGGGATGCCATGCAGGAGGCTGCTGGCTCCGGCAATCAGCCACACAGCGCTCTCGACTCGATGATCTCTGCCCGCGATTTCGTCCACCTGCCGTACACGCCGGATCTCACCGAGGCCGGCATCCACTATGCCCGCCGTGTGTTGCCGCGTCTGCACAGCCCCGCGGGGCGCGGGTTGTATGACACCGTGCGGCGCGCCGTGGCGGCGACCGCGCTGCAGCTGGCGTTTCGACGCCACCTCAGCGCTGAAGGCATCTCGTATGCGGTGCAGGCTGCCGTGCCGTTCTCGGATCCCGATCGATACGACCTTGATCTCGCCGGCCGCCGTTGCGAGCTCAAGTCGTTCCTCATCTCACGGCCGCTGGAGATCGACGCCTTGGCTGCAGATCCTGGCCTGGCACTGCGCGCGCCCGCGCTGGTTCCGGCGGATCGACATGCGGCCGAGGAAGTGTTGGGGGATGGTTTGTACTTGTTCGCCCTCGTGAGCGGCCTGGTTGCGGGTGGTCGCGCTGGCACGCGAACTGCTACCTTGCCTGGCGGTAGGACATTCTGGATCCACGGTATGCCTCCGTCATGGATGCGGCCACAGACGTGGGCGCCGCTGGGCCCGCTGGCACTAAAATCGGATTCGTCGGGCACCGTCTCGCTGGAGCTTTCCGGGCAGGACGGCTCTGGGACCCAGCTCGACCTCGTCGTCGGGCTTCCGCCAGCCCAGCGTGTGGAAGTGGATGCATCTTTCCATGCTCTTTCCCATTTGCATGCCCATGCGCGGCCTGACGGCCGCATCGGCATCCACTCGCCGTCGCGCGGGGAAACTCACCTTATCGGCCCAGGGGACTGGCAAGACGCATGGCTAGACGGGAAGGACATCTGCCTGCTTGGATGGATCACCCTTGAGCAGTTCCGAATGCGCGCCAGACTCATCCCCGAGGGCCGGCGCGTCTTTCAGTTCAGTAAGACGAAAACAAGGAACCTTGCCGTGGACGTTGCCAGCCTGAAGCCCGTCCACCAACTCCTCGAACGCGTTCGTGATGGCACGGTCCAGCGTGGGCGGCACCAGTCCGAGCATCGAAGCGGCTAGCCCATTACAGTACGTCCACTGAAGTGCCCTTGGCGATCCTCGGCAAGGCACATAAGAATTCGCTCATCCGCTCTTGATACACTCCTCGCCATGTTTCGCACTCGCCGCCGGACGATCCTTGCCAGCCTGGGCCTCCTGCTGCTCGCGAGCGCCCTGCTTTCGCAGCTTCCAGGCGTCAAGAGCCGCGTCGGATGGCGGTACGAGGTCTGGAGCACGTACCTGAGGAACGTGGTCGATCCTGTGGGTCCGATGCCGACTCCAGTGCCGTCGACTCCGCTCCCCAGCCTCAATGCGCTTCCGCCATATCCCACCTCGCAGGCGCCCGTGGTACCGAGTACGACCGAGCGTGCGCTTCCAGCACAGGTCTCGCTGCCCGCGCCGGAGTATGAGCGCCAGGGCATCAATAACTGCGGACCTGCAACTCTGGCGATGACCCTGCGCATGTATGGTTGGGAGGGGGACCAGTACGACATTGCGAGGATCATCAAGCCGATCGACAAGGACCGCAACGTAAACCCCGAGGAGCTGCGCTACTACGTCCTGAATGAAGCCGGATGGCTGCGCGCGGAGTACCGCGTTGCGGGCGACGTTCAGCTCCTAAGACGGCTGATTGCCGCAAACTACCCGGTCATCATTGAAGCGGCCACAACCATAGATCCACAGGACGCCATGGGCCCCTCCGATGATCTTTGGGCAGCGCACTACCTGATCGTCACCGCCTACGACGACGCGACCATGACCATCACCGCGCATGACCCGCTGCGCGGCCCGGACAAGATGATCCCATACGACCTGCTGATGGAAAACTGGAAGCCCTTCAACTACCTGTATATGCTCATCTACCTCCCCGAGGATGAGGCTGAGGTGGCTTCTATCCTGGGAGAGAATTGGGATCCGGACGCCAACCGGCAGAAGGCCCTGACCATTGCGCAGGAAGCGACTACGACAGATCCAGGGGATGCATTTGCGTGGTTCAACTTCGGGAGCGCCCTGGTCTATTTTGAGCGGTATCAGGAGGCCGCCCAGGCGTTCGACACCTCGTTCACGATCGGGCTGCCCCAACGGATGACGCGTTATCAATTCTGGCCATTTGTCGCATACTATAATGCCGATCACATCGACTACCTGCTGCAACTCACTGAGAACACCTACAAGGTCATTAACGGACAGTATTCTGAAGAGGCACTGCTGTGGCATGGTTATGGGCTGCTGCGCAAGGGGGACGTCGAGGGGGCCGGGGCAGCCTGGAACAAGGCCCTGAGCGTTCACCCGCGTTATTGCGATGCCGAGCGTGCGATCAACGATTTCATCGCCCCCAGTTACGATCTGACCGGCTGCAGCCCGTGACACGCCCCGTCTGCTGAGGCGGGTCGATCAATTGACGTACCATGGTACCTGTGGTAATATCCTGCACAATCGAATAGCCTTGATCGGCACTCTTATCCAGAGAGGCGGAGGGACCGGCCCTGTGATGCCTCGACAACCTGGGTTAGCCAGCGAATGCGGGCACGTTGCGTGTTCGAAAACCTGACTGAGCCAAGGTGCCAATTCCGACAGAAGGACGTTCTGGAAGATGAGAGGGCAGCCGTGCCTGACGCTCCAATTGCCCTTTCGTGACCGGAAGGGCAATTTCATTTTTCGAAAGGATCAACGCAAACATGAGCACGACTTTCATGACATCTTCCAAGCTGATGTTCACGTCAGAGTCCGTCACAGAGGGGCACCCAGACAAACTGTGCGATCAGATCTCTGACGCGGTGCTGGACGCATGCCTCGAGCAGGATCCGGCATCGCGCGTGGCGTGTGAAACCGCCACCAAGACCGGATACGTGATGCTGCTCGGCGAGATCACGACTCAGGCCCACATCAATTTTGATGACCTCGTACGCCAGACCATTCTGGAGATTGGCTATGATGACTCAGCCAAAGGCCTGGACGGGAACACATGCGGCGTCCTGGTTGCCATTGCCAAGCAATCCGGCGATATTGCCATGGGTGTGGATAAGGCGCTTGAAGCCAAGACTGGGGAAATGACCGAGGCTGAGGTCGAGGCGATCGGGGCGGGCGACCAGGGGATGATGTTTGGGTTCGCCTGCAATGAGACTTCGCAACTTATGCCGATGCCGATCTACCTGGCCCACAAGCTCAGCCGTCGCCTGGCCGAGCTGCGCAAAGATGGCACCTTGCTGTGGCTGCGGCCGGACGGTAAGAGCCAGGTGACCGTGGAATACTCCAAGGGGAGGCCGAGACGCATCGACACGGTCCTGGTGAGCACGCAGCACGCACCGGAGATCTCACAGGCCGATATCCGCGAGCAGGTGATGGAGCACGTGATCTTGCCGTCCATGCCGGAGGGCATGGTCGACAAGGACCTCAAGGTCTTTGTTAATCCCACCGGCCGATTCGTGATCGGCGGGCCGCAGGGTGATGCGGGTGTCACCGGACGCAAGATCATCGTGGATACATACGGTGGCATGGGACGTCACGGCGGGGGCGCCTTCAGCGGCAAGGATCCCACCAAAGTCGATCGCTCCGCCGCATACGCAGCGCGTTACGCCGCGAAGAATGTCGTCGCCGCTGAGCTGGCCGAGCGCGTCGAGATCCAGGTGGCGTACGCCATCGGCGTCGCTCATCCGCTCTCGGTCAACGTCGAGACATTCGGCACGGGGAAGATCCCCGACTCAAAGATCGCGGATCTGGTCGTTGGACAGTTCGATCTCCGCCCTGGAGCGATCATTCGAGATCTGGGGCTGCGCAAACCGATATACAGGAAGACAGCCGCCTACGGGCACTTTGGGAGGGACGACATACAGTTCCCCTGGGAAAACACAGACAAGGCAAACGCGCTGAGAAAAGCCGCGGGGGTTTGAATCCGTTTGCGACCTTTGGACCAAGAGACGCTTCCGAATTTGCGGAAGCGTCTCTTCGCATGTCATGGTGGCGGGTTGAGGAGCACAACGTGTGCTCGTCTTGCATGCCGGGTGCCAAGCCCAGGTGACCCACGAGCTTTGTTGTCGCGGGGAGGAGGCTTCTTTCAGGAAGGAAACGATCGGTTCATAGCATCTCGAGTCCGTGGGCCTCCAGCAGGGCCTCATTGGCAAGGAGCTCCGAGGAGCGCCCGTCGGCCACGATCGTGCCTTCGTCCATAATGACCATGCGCGGAAAGGCCTGGCGCACCATAGCCAGATCATGACTTGAGACCAGCATCGTCATCGGCAACGCGCGGAGTCGGTTGATCAACATGCGCCGGGTGCGCGGATCCAGGCCGGCGGTTGGCTCGTCCAGCACCAACACCTCAGGCTCCATCGAGAGCACGGCTGCAATGGCGATGCTTTTCTTCTCGCCCATGCTCAGGTGGTGGGAGACGCGCTCGGCGTAGGATTCCATGCGCACTGCGGCCAGAGCCGCCCTGACGCGGGCCTCCACCTTGTCCGCTGCCAATCCCTGGTAGATCGGCCCAAACGCGACGTCATCGAAGACGGTGGGGGAGAAGAGCTGGTCATCCGGGTTTTGGAAGACCATCCCCACCGCGCCCCGCACGCGCCCCAGGTTCGCCGGTACCACCGGCAGGCCGCAGACCGCTACTTGCCCCGTTCCAGCAAGGATGCCGTTGAGGTGCAGGATGAGCGTGGTCTTGCCCGCCCCGTTTGGGCCAACGAGCGCCACCTTCTCCCCTGGCGAGATCCTCAGCGAGACATTCCTCAAAGCCGAATGGCCGTCAGGGTACGAAAAGGACAGGGAGTCGATCTCAATAGAATGGTGCATGGGACTAGCGACGGAATGATAGCCCGAGCAGCAATACGAACAGGCACAAAACCAGGCCGGCAATCAGGATGAACCATGCCGGCACCGTGATCGATGGGCGCGGCAGGCTGCGAGTCTCGCCGTCGTAGCCGCGTGACAGCATTGCCATATAGATGCGCTCGCTGCGTTCGAAAGCCCTCAGGAGGAGACTGCCGGTCATATCTCCGGCAACCCGCGCTCGCCACAACACAGTTCCGCCAGGTTTCACGCCTGGCTGTGCCCCGTGGCCGGAACGCGCCGCCCGGGCGCGCAGCAGGCGCAGCGCCTCGTCCACGAGCACGAACAGGTATCGCCACATCAGCCCGAACATCGCCACCAGTAGTTTCGGGACGCCCACCGCCCGCATGGCTTGAAGCAGTTCGGGAAACGGCGAGGAGGCAGCCAGCACGATCGCCGCCTGGACCGAAAGCCATGATTTCAGTACGATGCTGATGAACCGTTCCAGTCCCTCAAGGGTGGCGGGAATGGACGAACCGCCAAAGGACAGACTGAAAATCACCCGCCCTTCGGTTCCAAAGACGACAGGGAAGGCGGCAAGCGCAAAGGGCAATGCCAGCGCGGCGCGCGGCATCACATAAGAGATACCCAGGCCAGAGAGGATCTCCACGGAGAGAACGATGCCAAACAAGAGCACATATGCCGGCCAGGCCGCGAAGGGGGTGAGCGAACAGGTGATGATGAATGCCAGTGTCAGGACGAACTTGACCCGTACGTCGAGCGCGTGGATGGGACTGATCAGGGGACGGTACGGATCGATAAAATGGATATGCATCGGCGATAACGGGAGCGCAAGGCCTCAGCGTTCCGGGGTGCGCTGGCCCTCCGAAGAGACGGCAATCCTCACTGAGACCTCTTGGTCCGGCGGAGGTGGGCAGCGCCCAGGGACGTGCCGAAGACCAGCAGCACACCAACGAGCGCCGCCAGGATGGTCGCCAGGGCCTCATTGGCAATACCCGGGAATATGTAGTCCGGAATGAACTCATAGAGCGGATCCCGGGCGGCTCCCAGGAATCCTTGCTGCTGGGCAACCCATTCCAGTCCATCAGGATCGGCTGAGGCTAGAGGGGAGAGGATCGCCAGGACGGCCGAGATCGCGGCACCTCCGACCCAGACGGCCGGGCTGCCCATCGGCGCGTCCCCGCCCAAGCGAAGCAGATCGCGACGCGCTGTGTACAGGAATGCGAGCGCCCCAACCGTGATGGCCGCTTCACCCAGGCCGATCAGCATATGGATGCCAGCCATCGCCGGTACGGCCAGATTGGCAGGCGAGGTCCCCGAGAGGGCCAGCTCAAGCGCACAGGCCAACGAGGCGATCACGATCGAAAGCCAAGCAGCCAATGCCCCGCCGACGAATACGCCAGCTGGCTTCGGAGGGACAAGCTTTCTGAGGCTGGTGTAGGCGAAGTGGGACACGGCAACCCCAATCAGGGCCATGTTGAACAGGTTTGTCCCCAGGGAGAGCAAACCGCCATCCTGGAAAATGAGGGCCTGGATACTGCCCACGCTCGTCATCACCACCACGGCCGCCCATGGTCCCAGAAGGATGGTGGCAAGCGCGGCGCCCAGGAGGTGGCCGGACGTGCCTCCAGTAATTGAGAAATTGAGCATCTGCCCGGCGAAGATCGCGGCTGCCAGGACACCCATTACAGGTACCTGCCGTTCACCCAGATCCTGGCCCACGCGCTTCAATGCATATCCGATCAATGCAACCGAGATGATCCACAGGACGAGCGCGACGGCAGTGGAGAGGAATCCGTCTGGTATGTGCATGGGTGGAACGGCGGAGTGCAGCATCGGTCGGCCGCTAGTGGGCCCTTCCCTGACAGGCCGGGCACAGTCCAAACAGCGTCAGGTGGCTGGCCGTAAACCGGTACCCGCTCCGGGTTTCCAGTTGGCGATAGAGGTCATGCACCAGATTGTGCTCGACCTCGACGCCGCTGCCACATGAACTGCACAGCAAGTGGTGATGCTCGCGCCGCGCAATCTGGTAGACAACATGCTTTTGGGCGTCGAGCGCAGCCTGTACCACGCCAGTCTGCGCCAGGAATTCCAGAGTGCGATAGACCGTCGGCGGTGCAAGTCCCGGCGTGCGGCGGCGGGCCCTCTGGAAGATTTGCGCCGGCGAGAGATGCGAGCCCGACTGCAGAAGCACATGCAGGATCGCCATCCGCTGCGATGTCACGCGGAAGCCGAGGGACCGCAGCTGAGGGGCGTACTCGGATGAACAGCTCATTCGCCGACCTATTGCAAGAAGTTGCAATAAGAATCCGAAGGGAGTATACCATTGCGATCTGGCGCTGGACCGCGGACCGCCTCATGGCAAGGCGCGAAAGAAGCTGCCTTCCTCATGTCCTATGGTTCCCACTCGAATTGCATCATTGCGTACAAGTACGGGTTGCCACCCACGTAATGCATGCCCAACAGCCACGTGTGCCAATCCAAACCATCAGAAGCCGGGGTACCGGGGAAGTGCATGGAATAGTAGTCGATGCCCGTATGCGGCCACGCCGCAGTGTAGGTCGTGCCGCCGACGCGAATCTCATTGCAGCTCAGCACGTAGTTCTTGGTCAGCACATCAAGAAGGTCGGGGACCAGCAGCTCCTGAAATGACCCAATTGTCGCCAAACCGCTGCCTGGCGCCGTTCCCCAATTGACCGCGAACGAGGAGGCAAACAACGCCGCCGCGTGCTCGCGGTCATAGTTCACCACACGGCCGTCCCTGAACAGGCGTGCATCGACTCCATGCTCCGCGCTTACCAGCGCGGCCAGGCCAGCGCTGTCAGAGGCGAGGATTGCGCTCCTGAACTTCGCGATCAGCGCTCGCGGCTGCTCATCCGCGCAGAACGGGGAAGTGGCCGCGGCCTGCGCGGCTGCGCTCCTGGCTGTTGCATCACCAGTTGGAGCGGATGCGCTGGCTTGCAGGGAGGTCGGAGCTAGATTCGCAGAGTCGGTTGCCGCGGTCGGCGAGATCTGCGCGGTTGCTGCCGGCACGGGCGCCCGAAATAGGGTAAGCGTGCACGCAGCGATAGCGAGCGGTGCCAGGAAGAGCAGACGGCTGACGAGTTGAATACGAGCCATGTTCGATCCTTTCCGTTTTCCGTTGTCCGCACTCACTCTCGCAGATTGGGTTTACGGACAACACCTCGGCGGCCCAGATCGGGGACTTGACAAGCCGGGCATCCTGCATATAATACCGCCCAATATCCGAAAGGCACTGACGAGGACGAGTAAGCGTTGTACGACGGATCAGAGAGCCGGCGCCTGGTGGGAAGCCTGCCCGAGACGACACCGCTGAATGGACCTCCGAGCCGCGAGGTGAAAAGACGCTTGTCCCAGTAACCGAAACGGGCGCTCCCGTTACAGAGCTGGGGTATCGACCGGCCGTGCCGGTCCGTACCTGATGAGTGAGGCTGGCTCTTCTCCCTGATGCTTCATCAGGGAGATTCTGTTTTGGCTAGGAGTCGGCCTAAATTGGATGGCACCACGCACCAACGCGTTCGTCCCTGTGTGGAACGATCGCGTTCTTTTTGTTGCCGGGGTGCGGCGAAGGTTCGATAGGCGCCGGCGCCGGATGACCGTGCGTGACTTGAAGGCACGCGGAGAATGCGTGCCCCTGGAGCACCTGGAAGGAGATACGAGTGGAACCACAAGCAAAGATTAAGCTCCAGCCGACGGGCGACCATGAGCTGGAGATTTCCCTGGAGCTTTTCGTGCGCCAGGTCGAAGACCGGGCGTTGCCCGCCGGGCAGGTCCTGACCGAGCAGCGTGACGGCCTGGGCCCCGACATACCGAACCAAGTCTTCGTTCCATAGGAGTTGCGATGCCTCTGCAGCGCTCCATTCGCCCGCCTTGAAGGGATGCGGCCGTGTGCGCCCTCCCGTGCGTCGACTCCTGAGACCTAGAGATCGCTCTGTGCCCAAACAAAGAAGGAGATTGTCATGTCTGAACAAACCAGGTTCCTGTTGAACGAGTCGGATCTACCGCGTTACTGGTACAACATCAGCGCGGACAGCAAGCTGCCGCCCGCACCCGTCCTGCGGCCCGACACGCTTGAGCCGGTCACTCCTGATTTCCTTTCAGTGCTCTTCCCCATGGAGCTGATCCTGCAGGAGGTGTCGACCGAGCGTTTCATTCCGATCCCGGAGGAAGTGCGCGAGATCTATAAGTTGTACAGGCCCACGCCGCTACTGCGCGCCCGGCGGCTTGAGAAAGTCTTGGGAACGACGGCGCACATCTACTACAAGAATGAGGCAGTGTCCCCCGCGGGCAGCCACAAGCCCAACACGGCCATACCCCAGGCCTACTTCAATAAGATGGCGGGAACCAAGGCTCTGACCACCGAGACTGGTGCGGGCCAGTGGGGATCGGCGCTATCGCTGGCCTGCAACTTCTTCGACCTCGACCTCGAGGTCTACATGGTCAAGGTCTCCTATCAGCAGAAGCCCTACCGCCGCGTGATGATGGAGACCTATGGGGCAACGGTGTTCGCCAGCCCCACCGACCGGACGAACTACGGACGCTCAGTTCTCGAGAACGATCCCAACAGCCCCGGTTCACTGGGTATCGCCATCTCGGAGGCCGTGGAGGCAGCGGCCAGTTCAGGCGGAAAGAAGAAGTACAGCCTGGGCTCAGTCCTCAACCACGTCCTCACACACCAAAGTGTTATTGGCGAAGAGGCCCTCAAGCAGATGGACCTTGCCAACGAGTACCCCGATGTGGTCATCGCCTGCGTGGGCGGCGGCTCAAATTTCGCAGGCATTGCCTATTCCTTTCTGCGCGAGAACCTGGTGAACGGCCGGCGGACCCGGCTGATGGCGGTTGAACCCACGGCTGCGCCGTCGCTCACCAAGGGCGTGTATACGTTTGACTACGGCGATACCGCCCGCATGGCGCCCGTCGTCAAAATGCATACGCTCGGCCACAGTTTCATTCCACCCTCCATCCATGCCGGCGGACTCCGCTACCACGGCATGGCGCCCAGCATCTGCGCGTTATACGACGCCGGGATGATCGAGGCCGTCGCCGTCAGACAACTCGCCACCTTTGAGGCCGCCGTCCTGTTTGCACGCGCCGAGGGCATCGTGCCCGCTCCGGAGTCTGCGCACGCGATCCGGGCGGTGATCGATGAAGCCCTGGACGCCAAGATCAAGGGTGAGAAGCGCGTGATCCTGTTCAATCTTTCTGGTCACGGCGATTTCGACATGGGTGCCTACGAAGCCTACCTGGCTGGCAAGCTTGACGACCACGAGTACCCGGAGGAGGCTGTCCAGGCGGCCATGCAAGAACTGCCGAAGGTAAGCATTGCGGCGTGAGGCATGGGCCTCCAGAGTCGAAGATTCTGGGGGCCCTTGTGTCTCGCTACGGGAAAGAGCGCAATGGTCGGAAGACGGCCTGATCGCCAGCGCTAATCCTGGAAGCGCGGGAGGGCGTCAGGGAAGGTCCAGGCCAAACACGTCAATGCTGTAGTAGTCGCTCAGGCACACATTCACCCAGAACTTGGGATTGTCGTTCGGCTCGTTGAGCCCGGCCCAGTTGGGGATCGGCTGGATCCAGATCTCGCCCTCGCCGTGCTCACGGGCATTCAGTATCTGTGCGTTGACGGCATCCCAGTGTGCGGCGTAGCCCACGTAGACTGGCCGGCTGGAAACCAGCCCCCTGTCAAGCATCATGGCAGAAGTGATCGAAAGAGCTGCGGCGAGAAGAAGGATAGTGGCCTCGGCCATAGATCGCGGGCGGCCGGCGACGGCTCGCTGCCCCACAAAGCGGCCGAAGGCCACACCCGCGAGAACCATTGCGAGGGTGAGTAGATGCGCGGGGATCAGCAGCGTGCGCTCCGGAGGTGAGTCGGAGAGCCCGTAGGCAGCGGGCACAAAGCTGGCGAAGGCGAGTCCGAATCCCGCAACGAGGGGGAGCGGCACGGCCAGCATCTTGAGCCGGGCACCCTGAATCTGCAGGCCAATGAAGGCGGAGAGGGCCGCAGCTCCGGAGATCGCCAGCACCCTCTCTGGAGCGCCGATTGTGTTGGCAAGGAAGGGCGCGAAATTCCCCCACGCGATTTGCAGCAGGTCGAGCAGACCCGGAGGGGCGGGGTAGAAAGCTTGTCGCACGGCATTCCCAGGTGACATGGCGACGACTACAAACGCGGCAGCGGCGCCGAGAGCGCCGGCCAGAAGCTGATCAAGAATCTGGTTTCGTTTCGACCAAACGCGCAGCCCCAGGACGATCACCCAGGCGATGGTGAGAGCACCAAACTGGAGGGCCGCGTACGTTTCGTTGAAACCGCCGATCACGAACGTCAGCAGAAAACCGGGAATCGGCATGAGTCCGCGGCGCGCATCCGGCCTTTGTTTTGCGACAATGCGGGCCAGGTAGTCTACATGGATCGTGCTCAGGACCAGCGGCGGGACGATCGAGCGCATGCCCTGTCCCCAGTAGAGTGATTGAGGGACATTGGGGCTCAGAGTGAGTGTGACATACAGCACGGTAACGGCAATGATGGCAGCCCAGGCGATCCTGAGCCGGCCCACTCCGGGGAGCAATGCCGCCGCCGTGTGTGCCAGTGCAGCGAACCAGATGAGCAGAGCCGTCGCGGCTATAAAGGGCGTGACGACGGGCCCGACCAGGCCGAATGCGGCGTCCAACGCGCTGGCGGAGTAACGACCAGTCCAGTTGAGATACCAGTACCAGACGGCTCGCACAATGCCGAAGCGGCGCGCCATCCCCGCGGAACAGAAGTCATCAGCGATGTACCGGCTGAAATACCCCAGATGGCCGTGCAGGGCCAGCGTCGTCAGAGACGCGATACCTGTGATCAGGAGGAGGAGGGTTCTCCAGGGGCGGATCATCAGTGGGCTGGCGCAGTTGTTGAGGACAGGTCAGAGCAAGCGCTGTGGCTCGGGAGTGAGGACCGATTTCCCATCTGGCTGACATACTTCCTCCCTGCAGCCTGCAGAAGCGCACAGTTGGCCAGGGGGACGAGGCGCGAGCGCGGTGGGTGAAGCGTCGCTGGGGGAGAATTGCTCGGCATTGAGTTCGCGGACTACTTCTTGCCGTCCTCGGCAAAGGCGACCACGACAATATGCTGGTTCAGGAAGCGTGGCCCGGCGGCGGCGGCAGGACCGTCAGCGTCTTGGGGCACGATTTGCCCGAGCGTGTAGCCACCAGCAAGGGGTACGTCTGGACCCAATATGTCCTGAATGGCAGCAACCTCGGCTCCAGGACTGGACTCCAGCAGGAGCTGCCAGGCGATGTCCGCCAAGACCAATGCAAATGATGGTTTGAGAGTTCCCAGCGCCAACAGAGCTTGTTGAGCTGCCTGGGCGGCGGCGCGCTGGCACCCCGCCCGACTCCCCACCAGGAGGTAAGCGTCTCCACCATCGCGTACAGGAGCGTTCATGCGGAAACTGCCATCGGCCTCAACGCGGATGGGCGCGCGCACAACGAGCTGATCACCCTGCTCCACGCCAAGTGGGTAGAGGCGTGCCAGATAGCTGAGTGGAGGAAACGCCCACTCCCTCGCCGGGTGGCCAAAGAGCTCCGCGTACGTCTCCGAGGCGGGCCGACCATTCAGCGTGCGCAGCCAGAAACCACGCGACCGCGTAATGCGGAACCGGCTCCCAACCGGATCCCATCCATGCGCATGGCCGATACCGACGCGAACGTTGCCGCTTAGGAACGCTGCAGCAAGACTGCCGACACCGGACTGGTTGCCTGCCAACTGGTACGTGCTGCCGGAATTGAGTTCACCGCTCGAGAGCCCGCCAACCACCGGCAGGGAACCGAGCTGGATCGCGCCACAGAACTGTTCCGCATCACCGCTGAATCCGTCCGCGAAGAAGAGCAGTGCCTGGTTCTGCCCCGGACTTGAGTCCAGCTGTGAGAGGCGCTGAGCGGTCTCGCGGCCGGATTGGGAATATCCGGAAAACCAGTGCGACCTTGCTTCGAAGTCGCCGGCAAGGACCGCCAGGGTTACGCAATGCGGGTGTTGACCCGCATTCGTCAACCCCGCCGGCGTGCTGAAGCCGATCAGCGGCGTGTCGCCCAGCAGGCTGATGGCACCGTTCAAGACGTCCCGCGGCAGATAGTGATTGGATGCAAGCAGAATTGCAAGGCCCGGAGTCGCCACGCCGAGCCCGTTCAAGGCTTGGTGCGCGGCCTGGAGTCCGGCTTCGCGTCCGTCCACTTCGTGGCCAAGTCCGACTGCGGCAGTAAGCGCCATGGTCAGGCCTCAGCCACTGGAACCGTGAAATGGAATGTCGTGCCGTGCCGGTACTGGCTCTCAAACCAGATGCGCCCGCCCTGCATTTCCACCAGGCTGCGCGTTATGTTCAGGCCCAGTCCTGCTCCGGGTACCTCACGGGCTTTGGGGTCTTCAGAGCGGAAGAACTTCTGGAATATTCGTTGCTGGTCTTCAGGGCTGATGCCTATGCCATTGTCCCTCAGCCACACATGAACCACGCGGCTGGCGCCCTGGGGATCCCAGTGGTTGGCGGAAGGTTCTGCCCCGATCACCAGGGCGCCACCTTCGGCCGTGTACTTGTGGGAATTGCTGACCAGATTCGTCAGGACCTGGCCGAGGCGGGTCGGATCCGCCCATACGTGCGGCAGGTGCTGGAGGAGCTCCATCCGGATGACCTGTTTCTTCTCCTCGATCTGACCGCTGGTGGAACGGACGACCTCGTCGATCAGAACCGCGAGTTCGACCGACTTGAAATCCAGCCGCAGCCTGCCAGCCTCGATCTTGGAGTTGTCGTTCAAATCGGAAACGAGCGTGGACATGCGTTCGGTGTTGGAGCGGATTGTACTGAGGAAGTTGGCTTGCATCTCGTTCACCGGACCAACCGCGCCTGCAGCCAGAAGCTCGGCATAGCCCTTGATGGAGGTCATTGGGTTCTTCAGCTCGTGCGCAACCAGTGACACGAAGTCACTCTTGGCGATGTTGGCACGCTGGACCTCGTCGTAGAGCTGCGCGTTGGAGATCGCGATCGCGGCGTGATCGCTCAGGCGGCTCAGGAAGCCGAGATCCTCCTGGGCAGGTTTGGTGCTCTCCAGCACCAGCAGCCCGATGACCGTGGCTTCGCGTCGGATGGGGATCACGACCTGATGATCTGTCGCCGGCAAGAACCCGCCCACATTTGCCGCCTCGAATCGAACGCGCTGTGGGAGACCACTGTCAATCGCTGGTTGGAATCCCGGAAGCGCCAGGGAAAGGGCCTGATCCACGGCGTTTCCCAGCGCCTGGCCGTATCCGAGTTCTGTCACGACGCGCAGCCGACCGTTCTCCAGCAAGCCAATGAGCCCGGCTTCCGCATCAGATTGTCGCAGCGCCCACTCGAGCGTGATGCGCATGGCCCGGTCCATTTCCAGGCTGGCATTCAACTCGCGATCGATGCGCTGCATCACCGAGAGTTCCTCAACGCGGGCGGTCAGTTCCTGATCGGTCAGGGTGTAGAGTCGCACGTTTTCAAGGGCGACCGCCGCCTGCCCGGCGAATGCCATCATGAGGACCTGGTCTTCGGGAACGAATGGACCGCCGTCCCGCCGATTCATCAGCTCGAGTACACCCAGGATCGAGTCCTGGACTTGAAGAGGAACGGCGAGGCTTGTGTGGGCAACAAACTCCGACCCAGTGTGGTCGAGGAAGTGCGCCCCGGAACCTGGGGCAAGATCGTTGTCAATCGAAGGACTTCGGTTCGCAGCAGCCCTGGCTGCATTTGCGATGCCGGCAGGCACATGTTGGCCCAGGATATCGTTAGCCAGCGGTGCCGCGGCAGCCCGGACAATAAGCTCGCCAGTGGGCTGATCCAGAAGGTAAAGGATGCCCGCCTCGCAATCCAGGATGCTGGCAGCTCCATCGACAATGTTCTGGCGCAGGGGATCCATCTCCAGCGTGGAAGCCAGCTGCCGTGTGACGTCGTTGAGCTTGCTGAGCTGAGCCGCCCGCTGTTGCGTTTCCCTGAGCAGCCGTGCCTTGACGATCGCGCCGGCCGTCTGGTCCGCAACGGCTTGAAGGAGTTCGAGCTGCCCGCGAGTGTATGCAGCGCCCGCATCGCGGCTGCCGACACTCAAGGCACCTATCGACTCTGCGCCCGCGTTCAAGGGAACACCCATCCAAGCTGAGATGCCGTCGGCAATGGGCGTGACGCCCATTGCCTTGCACTCGCGGTTGTAGTTCTCGGTGATGATGGGGCGGCCGCGGCGGATGACCTCGCCCGCCAGGCCCATGTTGGATGGAAGGGGTGTGTTCTCACGCGCGGCCAGGCGCTCATGGTCCTCGAGTGCGAAAGCCAGGTAGTACTCATCCTCATCGGGCCTGTGGAGCGTGATGTGAAAGTGAGAAAGGGGTACGATCTGTGTGGTCTGGGCGTAGATGAGCTCCAAGACGTCGTCGAAGGTCAATGTGATATTGACTCCCTGCGCCACACGCGTCAGAGCGTCCATCTCCTGGATTCGACGCTCGAGCTTTTCCACTGTCTGGACGCGGCTAATGGCGATTGAGACCTGATCGGCAAGCTGTTCAAGAATGGTTGTGTTGCCGGGGGTGTACGGCTGGCCTGCACGTCGGGCGCCCAGGGATATCCAGCCCAGGGGCCGATCTCGTCCGGAAAGCGGCAGCAACAGCCGGGCACCCAGTAGCGCGAGGCGGCTGTGATCTGCCTGCAGGCCGGGCGGCACCAGCTTTCCGTCCAAATGCAGCGGCGCGCGTTCTCGCATGAAATGCTGGGCGAGAGAACCACGCGCCCCAAAGCGAATATCTGTGCTGGGGCGCTTGGTATCGTCGCGCATGGCAGCATATTGATCATTCAGCTCGTCGTGCACGAAAACGTGCATGGCTGCCGGGTCAACAACCGACGCGACCGCCTGGCGCACGACTCGTGAAACCGAGTCCAAGTCGACGGCGTTGCCGAGGTCGTTCGCGAAGCCTTGGACTGCCTCGTCCACGGCGCGCTGCCCACGGAAGAAGGTTCGATCCGCCATGCGCTGAAGGCGAGTGCGGACGGGCTCCAGGAGCACGGCGAGAAGAAAGGCCAGGCCGCCGATCCACAAGGGACTCGCCGCCGGCATTGCGGTGCTAAATGCCAGGCTCAGACCGGTGACTAGAAGCGCATAGGCTCCCAGGAGCAGCAGGGAAAGCAGCACATAGATCACGCCTTGTCGCAGCACGCGCGCTGCGCCGGCGACACGGAAGCGCAGCATCGCGTATGCCAGGGTAACGGGCAGGAGAGCGATCGGCAGGACCACGTACGGAGTGAAATCCTTGCTGCCCAAGGCGGAAACTGCTGACCAGATGAACAAGGGCACCAACGCCAGTGCAGTCGCGGCCGCAATCATGCGCGCCTGCGTTTTCACAACTGGCGATTGTGCCCTCAGGCCATGGTAGACGTTCAGCAGGAAAAAGGCAAGCAGCGCAAGTGAAACAAACACGCAGGTCGCCCGCCATGATGCCGCCGCACTGTTCGCCGGCGCCGATCCGATGAGCCACAGGGCCGGAAACCCAACCGTGCCAATCGCCGCAAGAAAGCCGAGCCCGTGTGCCAACGGAAACCTGCGCGCCAGCGCAGATTCCTTCGGAAACGACAACGCAAGATCAATCAGCGCGGCACCTGCGATCGCCAGGCTGACGATCCAAACAGGTGTAAGGACATGGGTGGTGAACAGATCAAAGAAGCCACTGGCCGCAATACTGAGGGATGACAAGAAGATGGCAAGGGCACGGCCCGCCGTTTCCGTTCGGCGAGTGACCAGGACCCAGGCACTCAACGAGAGGAAGAGCAGGCCAAGGATCGCAGGCAGGATGAAATAGGCCGTCTGATCCTGAAGACGGAAGGCGCCGAGGCTGACATCCAGCGTGCTCTCGCCCCCGTCCTCGGCCCGGATCTCGATCGATGTGCTCTGGCCCGGCACGAATCGGCCCAAAGCAAATCGCACATCGGCTGAGGTACGAACTGGCAGCCCATCCACCGCGATGAGTTGGTCGCCTTCCCGGATGCCCTGGCGGTGAAGATCCCACTGGTGGTCTCCACCAATTGGCGCTGCGCTCGTAAACACCAGGTCCCGGTTGTACAGGGCCCCCGGGAACGGAAGCGCCAGCCAGGTGTTGGCGAGAACCAGAGAGACAACGAAGGCTGCGGCCGCCGCGAGCAGGTAGGCGGCGACGGCGCCCTGAAGGATTCGTTGTAATAGCGTGCCTGCCCCGCCTGGGCGGATTACCACGGCAGGAGCCGGACGGGCACTCTCACTGGTCTCGATCAATCCATACCTCGCCCCACATGGCCGACGCCAAAATTATACTGAGAACGAGGGTGGGAAGCGTGGTGCTTTCATGACAGTCGCGGGGCCTGGCTCGCGCCAGCGGTCTGCATGACGGTGGGACACTGGCGGCGCGCCGTTCCCGGCTCATGGCCGTGGGCCACGCGGCAGCAGACCTGCCCATCGGAGCCCTGGACCGCGGCTCGCGGCCAGGCGAAGTTGCGCTAGGAGCACGGCGGAGGACGGACACTTCTGTCTGGCAGCAGGGAGTCCTCCCCGGTGCAGACACCGGATAGGCAGTGTGTGAAAGCTCCCCCCGGCGGGGCTTGGATCGCGATGCGAAGGGTATGGCGCAGCCAAGGTTGGGTTGAGATCCCGATGCGCTATACTGCGATATCGATCCTGTTGAGCATATTCCCCTGGAACGGCAAGAGAAACACAGCCGACGATTGCTGAGGCTTGGGCCGCGGCGAGACGCAATCGCGTGCCTCCGCATGGGGCAATTGCTGCGCACTCCCCAGCCCACGACCGACGTGCACAAAGCCTGCCTGTGAACACAAGTCCGGACATCCGGGTCCTATTCTCGACCCGCATCATTCGCCTCTTCTGCTATGGCCTTGTGTCCGTGATCCTTGCCCTCTATCTGGTGGAGGCCGGGCTGGATGAGCGACAAGTTGGGCTGTTGTTCTCATTCACGCTTGCAGGCGACGCGGGCATCACGCTCTGGATGACGACTTCTGCGGATGCGTTTGGTCGCAGACGGATTCTGAGAGTCGGTGCGCTGCTAATGCTGATCTCCGGCGCCGTGTTCATGGCAAGCGACAATTTTGGCATCCTTCTGTTGGCAGCTGTGTTTGGAGTGATCAGCCCGCACGGCAAAGAGATTGGGCCATTCTTATCCATCGAGCAGGCGGCCCTGTCGCAGCTCGTCCGCGACGAGGAGCGGACGCAGGTGTTCGCCTGGTACAACCTGGCGGGATCCATGGCGGCTGCATTTGGCGCCTTGGGAGGCGGATGGCTGGCGCAGCTGCTCGAAGCCAGCGGGTTCCTGGCAATCGAGGCGTATCGAGCCGTGCTGCTCGGGTACGCCCTGGGGGGGGTTGCGCTGCTGCTTCTGTTCATGGGCTTGTCGCCTCGAGTAGAAGCGGCCGCGCGCGCCGAACCGGCGCCGGCAAGGCGCGTGCTAGGCCTGCATCGATCCCGGAATACCGTGGCGAAGTTGAGCGCTTTGTTTGCGCTTGATGCCTTCGGAGGCGGCTTGATCGTGCAGTCGATGCTCGCCTACTGGTTCTACATTAAGTTCGGGGTGGATGCAGGGGCGATCGGCTCGATCTTCTTTGGCGTTAACCTCTTGGCGGCCCTCTCTGCGCTGGCCGCAGCCTGGCTCGCGCGCAGAATCGGATTGATAAACACCATGATCTTTACGCATCTGCCATCGAACGTACTTCTGATGCTCGTGCCCTTCATGCCGACGCTGCCGCTGGCCATCGGCGTGCTGCTCATGCGCTTCAGCATCTCTCAAATGGATGTGCCGACCCGGCAGTCCTATACCATGGCGGTTGTCGCCCCCGATGAGCGTTCAGCGGCCTCCGGCGTGACGACGATTGCCCGCTCCGTGGGTGCGGCGATCTCTCCGGCGTTGACCGGCCTCTTCCTTTCTGTGCCCAGCCTCCTGAGCTTGCCGTTCCTGCTGGCTGGCGCGGTGAAGCTCGTGTATGACGGTCTGCTGTACGTCAATTTCCGTCGGGCCAAGCCGCCCGAGGAACTGGCCCGCGCGGCACCGCCTTCATGATCTGGCCGGATAGCTGGCGTGACGGGGTTCGGGTACTGACAGGCAATGAACTGGCTTGAGGTAAGCCTCACCGTCAGTGGAGAACTTGCCGAATCCGTGGCGGACGTCTTATCGCGATACTCCCCGAACGGCGTGATGGCCGAACAGGGCATCCGGCATCTTGACGACGAGGACCTGGGCACGCCGGATGGACCGATCACAGTGCGCGCGTACCTGCCCGCAGACGAACATCTTCAGGAGACGCGACGCAAGGTCGAGGAGGCGTTGCACTATCTGGGCATGATCCAGGCGCTGCCCGCTCCATCTTTTCGCTCCGTGCCAGAACAGAATTGGATGGAGGCGTGGAAGCAGCACTACCGGCCGATTCCAATTGGCCGGCGGCTTCTGGTCGTCCCCGCCTGGATTCAGTCCACCGATCCGAGACGAATTGCCATCAAGATCAACCCGGGCATGGCCTTTGGAACGGGGACGCACCCAAGCACGCAGCTCTGCCTGGAGTTCATAGATGGCCTGGTGGAGCGCCTGAGCACCAGCCAGCGCGCAGCAGTCTCAACGCCTGAACCGGATTTTATCGATGTCGGATGCGGCTCGGGAATCCTGTCGATAGCGGCTCTGAAACTGGGCGCTCGATCGGCGTTGGGCGTGGACATCGATGCGACGTCGCTTGGGAACGCACGCGACAATGCGAAGGCGAATGAGATCGGCACGGAGCTCGTGCTGGGACAGGGCTCCGTGGGCGAGATCCTCGACGGCCGCTTTGGGCTCAGATCGGCCCCACTGGTGGCAGTCAATATCCTGGCACCTGTCATCGCGCGCCTGTTTGCAGAGGGGTTGGCGAATACATTGGAGCCCGGTGGTTCAATGATTCTGTCCGGGATCCTGGCAACGCAGGCTGGCGACGTAGAGGAAGCAGCCCGGCGCGAAGGCCTGGCCCTAGTCGAACGGCGGCAGATGGGGGATTGGGTGGCGCTCGCCATGGCGCGTTAGCGCGGGACAGCCAAACCGAATCGAAGCGGACTACGTTGCTCCAATTGGGTGATATGCTGGGCCATCGTTTCGCGCCGGACAGCAATGCCGCAACGCGGGACAGCCGAGCGGACCGAGGAGGATGTATGGCCAGGTACGGCGTCCTTCAGTGCGAATCAATTGGGGGCATTTGATGCGCGGCCAGATTGCCAGCCCAGATTCACAGCGATAGGAGGGGCGGGATCAGCGCCCGCCCCTCCGGATCAGGCCCCTGCGGAACAAGCGCCTGCGGAGCCGCCGGCCCTTTCGAAACCGGCGGGTCCTGCGGGGTTCCACGTGTCGAATCATGTGTGCGAGGGACAGACCTACGCGATCACTCTCAACTGGTCAGACGTGACGGACAATGAGACCGGCTATCGCATATATCGAAACAATGGCCTGATTTCCACCCTCGGGTCTGGAGCGCAGAGCTATACGGACAACCCTCCCCGAGGTGGTCCATACACGTATCGGGTCGAGGCGTTCAACGGCCAGGGCGCATCGAGTGCGACGACCCAGGGTGATGGGTGCCTGTTGTAGTCGGGGAATGCACGCCGCGGCCCGGGTTCGCAAGCGAGGCCGGGATATCGCGACATTTGTGAGCAGGCGCGGGCGCGACAAGAGTTGCCCCAAAGTGATCGGAGGAGAGAGAATGATGAAGAAGATCCAGGCCAGGGCGCTTTGGTCGATCGCGGCCGTAGCCGGCGTGACTCTCGCTTGCAGCCTGATGCCATCCGCGCCGTCGATTCCGGGCATCACACGCGGTACCCCGGTCGCCGAGCCTCCCCTGCTCGAGGACGATTTCTCTGACAGCGACAGCGGCTGGGGAACCGGCACCGACAGCGACAGCGCGATCGAATATGAGGACGGTGTGCTGCGAATGACCTCGTTCCGGGACTACTACTTCACCTGGAGCACTCCGGACGAAGAGACGTACAAGGATGTTCACCTGGAGGTTACAGTCAACAACGAAAGCGGAGATACTCGCATGGGATTCGGGGTGATGTGCCATTAGCAGGTCGTGGATTCCTCGTTCCACTACTTTGCCGTCACCACAGACGGTGACTACGCCATTGCCACAGCAGAGATCGGCAAGGAGGATGTTTTCCTGACCAACGACGATGACTGGGGCACCTCAGGCGCCATTTCCGCCGGTGCCTCTTCGTACCGAGTTGGCGCGGACTGCAGCGAGGACGAGCTAACGCTGTTTGTGAATGGAACCGAGGTCGACTCAGTTTCGGATCCGACCTTCACTGAAGGCGGCGTAGGGCTCTTCTTGTGGAGCGCAGAGGAGCCATCTGGAGCCATCAGCTACGATGACTTCGTCATGACGCCGTTGAAGTAAGACGATCTGATGGATAATTGGACCGCGCCTCCTATGCGAGGCGCATCTTTTTCCACGGTCGTCCGGGAGCCCGAACCTTTTATGCTATGATGTGAACTTAAATGGATCGCCGCAAGCTGACCTTGTATCTGCTCCTCAATGCTCTTGTGTCTGCATGCGTTACCCTCGCAATCCTCTACTGGTACGATCGCAATTATCGGGCCGTGACCCTGCCGCAGCCGCCGGCCACGACGCCTCGCTCGAGCACGCCGGGTGCCGCGACCCCCGAGAACTTCCCCCTGGGTGTTGCCGAGATCGTGAGCGTGATTGGCGCGGGCAATCTGGAGGTCGAGGCCGTCGTTGTCAGATACACTGGCGGCGGCGAGCTTGACCTGACCGGGTGGCATCTGAGGGATTCGGTCGGTCACACGTATACCTTCCCCCCTTTCAAGTTGTTCAAAGACGGCGCAGTCCAGGTGCACACGGCCAGCGGCACGAATACGGCGATCGATCTGTTCTGGGGGCAGCGCCAGGCCGTGTGGCCGTCGGGGCAGGCGGTGCTCTTGACGACGCCGGAGGGTGAGGCGCAAGACAGTTATCCCGTCCCGTAGCGCTTTCCGCCAGGGATCGCGGCCCCCGGAGAATTCGGATGAGCCAAGCACTTTACCGGAAATACCGCCCCAAGGGCTGGGATCAGGTTATGGGACAGGGGCACGTGGTCCAGACCCTGAGGAACGCGATCAGAAAGGATCGTGTCGGTCATGCGTATCTTTTCGCCGGGCCGCGCGGGACGGGCAAGACCACCGTTGCGCGCATCCTGGCAAAGGCCGTCAACTGTCTGGCAGAGGATCCTGGCCAACGGCCGTGCAATGAGTGTAACCACTGCGGCGCAGTAAACGAAAATCGATTCCTCGATCTGATCGAAATGGATGCAGCGTCGAACACGGGCGTCGAAGACGTGCGTGAGCTGCGCGACAAGATCGGTTTTTCTCCTTCGCAGGGGCGGTTCAAAGTCTACATCATCGATGAAGTCCACATGCTGTCCACGCCGGCCTTCAACGCGCTGCTCAAGACTCTCGAGGAGCCGCCGCCGCATGTCATCTTTGTGTTGGCCACGACCGAGATCCACAAGATCCCTGCGACGGTGCTCTCGCGCTGCCAGCGCCACGAGTTCCGGCGCGTGTCGGTCGGTGAGATCGTGGCAAATCTGCGCAGCATCGTCGCGTCGGAAGGCTGGCAGGCAAACGATGATGCGTTGGTGATGATCGCGCGCCAAGCCACCGGATCCGTCCGGGATGCGCAGTCCTTGTTGGATCAATTGGCATCCGCGGGCCCGGAGATCACGCTGGAACTGGCTCAGCCGGTTCTCGGGACTGCAACCAGCCAGGCGGTCCTGGACATCGTCGAGTCGATACGGGACCGGCAATCCGCCGTGGGCCTGGAAAGGCTGCGCGTCGCCCTCGACTCCGGAGTGGACCCGCGCACGCTGGCGCGCCAGATCATTGAATACCTCCGCGGCCTTATGCTGATCCAGCTGGGCAATCCGGATCGGGTCGAAGCCACGAAAGAGGTACGGGAAGCCATGAAGGTGCACGCCGCGGCATTCTTGGCCGCGCGCGTGCTCAGGATGATGAAGGCGTTCAACGCTGCCGCGGCAGACACGCGCGGTGGCTGGCAGCCCTCGCTGGCACTGGAGCTGGCTCTGGCTGAATCATTTGAGCCGGAAGCAGACCCGGGACGCTCCAACCCCGCACCGTCGGGGGGTGGGGCTCGCGCGCCCCTTGCGGGATCCATGGCGTCCGGGCGAAAAGGGAGCTCGCCATCGGCGCCCCGAAACGCCGGAGCTGCCCAGAACACCGGCGATAGTGGGCCAACAACGCTCCATCAAACAGCCGATCATGTGGCTCCGCACGCGGAACCCAACATTGAGGCGTCCTCCATCACGAGTGGAGACGTGCCTGCCGGCCAACCACCTCCGTCAATTGACCTGGCTGACGTTGTCCGAGGCTGGAAGGAGATCCGCGGAGCACTCAAGCGCAATCATCCGGCTGTGGATGGCCTTCTGAACTCATGCAAGCCCGTGGAAGTCCTGGGCGACGAACTGTTCTTGGGCTTTCAATCAGACGCCGTCCGAGCGATCATGGATCGGCCCGAGAACATGGAGGCGGCCCGCAAGGCGATCGCCGCTGTGCTTGGTCATGCTGTGCGGCTCCGATGCGTCGTGATTAACGCCCGCGGCAAGGTGCCGCCCAATATGCCTCAAGACGGAATGGTCGCGACAGCGTTGAATCAGGGCGGCGAGATCGTCGACCTGCAGGAGTAGCGGAGGGACAAGGTATGGCAAAAGGCTTCAGCCGGCCCGCCGGCGGCGCGGGCGGCGGCATGATGCAACAAATCCAGCGGCTGCAGCAGCAGCTGGCCGAGGCTCAAGCCAAGCTGGCAGAGGAGACCGTCACGGGAACCGCCGGCGGAGGCGCCGTAAAGGTAGTCATGACTGGAGACCAGAAGTGCCGCTCAGTTGAGATCTCCGCGGATCTCCTGCACGAACCCGATCTCGAGATGCTGCAGGATCTGGTGCTATCTGCCGTCAACCTCGGGCTTGAGCAGTCCCGAGCGCTGGCTTCGGATCGTCTTGGCCCGCTCACCGGGGGACTGCCCTTCTAGGCTGCAGGCGGTGGACCTGAGATGTTGCCGCGAATGACGAGGCTTGAATCGTGTTGTTGCCAGATCCGATCCAGAAACTGATTAGTGCCCTGGAGCGTCTCCCAGGAATTGGGCCGAAGTCGGCATCGCGGCTGGCTTTCTTCTTCCTGCGGGCTCCCGAGGAGGTCTCGGAGGAGCTGGCTGAGGCCCTGCGCGGACTCAAGTCCAAGACGACACTGTGCCAGGAGTGCTTCAGCATCACCGTAGCGGGCAGGACCCGGTGTGAGATCTGCGAGGATCAGAAGCGCGACGCAAGCATGATTTGTGTGGTGGAAGAGGCGCTGGATGTCGTGGCCCTGGAGCGTGTCGGTGCGTACTCCGGTCGTTTTCACGTTCTCCACGGAGTGCTTTCGCCGATCGAAGGCATTGGCCCGGACGACATCCGCATAAAGCCGCTGGTCGATCGTGTGGCGAGGGGCGCCGTGCGGGAGGTGATCCTGGCCACCAATCCAAGCATGGAGGGCGACGCGACGGCCCTCTACCTCCAGCAACAATTGCGCCCGTACGGGGTGCAGGTGACGCGGCTGGCCCGGGGCCTGCCGGTGGGAGGAGATCTGGAATACGCGGACCAGAACACTCTGCTTAGGGCGCTTTCTGGTCGGCAGGAGATGAGCTAAGGAGGGGTGATATTTTAAGGTAAATGCTCCTCCACGGCATTGACAACGCCGGCTAAAGTCGTATAATCACTCTTCGCCAGTGCTTTTCAACCGATCTCGTCCCCTGACAGATCATTGAAAACCGAGCAGTAGGTCTCAGGTCAGAGACAAAAGCCGCGAGGCTTTGCAGTCTGACGACCCGATGCGCAAGGAGCATCGGTGTTTTCGTCTGTTAGAGGGACTTGACAGGCGAAGAGGCGAAGGCTGGCTGAAGCGCCTCACCACAGCACCTTAACAACTGAAGAGTGATAGGAAGCAACACAAACCTGTCAATCCAGCAACATCCGTGTGACTTTACACTCGCAAGAGTGCAAATTCTGGCGGAGAGTTTGATCCTGGCTCAGGATGAACGCTGGCGGCGTGCCTAATACATGCAAGTCGAACGAGGTGCCTTTGTAGCAATACGAGGGTATCCTAGTGGCGAACGGGTGAGTAACGCGTGGGTGACCTGCCCCGAAGTGTGGGATAACAGTCCGAAAGGACTGCTAATACCGCATGCGGCCATCGGGTTTAGAAACCGATGTCCAAAGCAGCAATGCGCTTTGGGAGGGACCTGCGTCCCATCAGCTAGTTGGTAGGGTAACGGCCTACCAAGGCGTCGACGGGTAGGGGACCTGAGAGGGTGACCCCCCACAATGGAACTGAAATACGGTCCATACACCTACGGGTGGCAGCAGTAGGGAATATTGCACAATGGGCGAAAGCCTGATGCAGCAACGCCGCGTGAGCGAAGAAGGCCTTCGGGTCGTAAAGCTCTTTTCTGGGAGATGAGAAAGGACAGTATCCCAGGAATAAGTCTCGGCTAACTACGTGCCAGCAGCCGCGGTAAAACGTAGGAGGCAAGCGTTATCCGGATTCACTGGGCGTAAAGCGCGTGCAGGCGGTTCGGTAAGTTGGGCGTGAAATCTCCTGGCTTAACTGGGAGAGGCCGTCCAATACTACCGGACTAGAGAACAGTAGAGGAAGATGGAATTCCCGGTGTAGTGGTGAAATGCGTAGATATCGGGAGGAACACCAGTGGCGAAGGCGGTCTTCTGGACTGTTTCTGACGCTCAGACGCGAAAGCTAGGGTAGTAAACGGGATTAGAGACCCCGGTAATCCTAGCCGTAAACGATGTGAACTTGGCGTCGGTGGCTTAAACACTATCGGTGCCGTAGCAAACGCGATAAGTTCACCGCCTGGGGACTACGATTGCAAGATTAAAACTCAAAGGAATTGACGGGGGCCCGCACAAGCAGCGGAGCGTGTGGTTTAATTCGATGCTACACGAAGAACCTTACCTGGGCTTGACATGCAAGTGGTAGGGATCCGAAAGGTGACCGACCCGCAAGGGAGCTTGCACAGGTGTTGCATGGCTGTCGTCAGCTCGTGTCGTGAGATGTTCGGTTAAGTCCGCTAACGAGCGCAACCCTTGCTGTATGTTACATGTGTCATACGGGACCGCCGGTATTAAGCCGGAGGAAGGTGGGGATGACGTCAAGTCAGCATGGCCTTTATGTCCAGGGCTACACACACGCTACAATGGGCAGTACAATGGGTCGCTAAGCCGCGAGGTGGAGCCAATCCCCAAAGCTGTCCTCAGTTCAGATCGCAGGCTGCAACCCGCCTGCGTGAAGTCGGAGTTGCTAGTAAATGCGCGTCAGCTATAGCGCATTGAATACGTTCTCGGGCCTTGTACACACCGCCCGTCACGTCATGGGAGCTGGTAACACCTGAAGCCGGTAGTCTAACCGCAAGGAGGACGCCGTCGAAGGTGGTGCTGGTGACTGGGACGAAGTCGTAACAAGGTAGGAGTACCGGAAGGTGCGCCTGGATCACCTCCTTTCTAGAGATCGTGAGCAGGGTCCTGCGACAGACCCGTGCTCCAGAGCAAGAACGCCCCTCACGGTGTGGGGCGCTGGATTGAACGGAGAGTACGCTTCCTATCACTTCTCAGTTGTTGAGGTGCGGACCCTGGGCTTGTAGCTCAGCTGGTTAGAGCACAGTCCTGATAAGACTGGGGTCACAGGTTCGAATCCTGTCAAGCCCACTAACCCAAGCAAGTCCTGGGGATGTAGCTCAGCGGGAGAGCAGCGCCTTTGCAAGGCGAAGGTCACGGGTTCAAATCCCGTCATCTCCACTGAGTGGCCGAGAGAGCGGATTAGGAGTGCAATAAGAGTTGTTGAACGCTGAGCGGACATAAGACGGAAGGCGACAGCGCTGCTTGGTTGGGCGAGATCATCGGCCCGGCGCTGCGTGCCGGGCCGATTTGTCTCTGCCGCCAGTGAAGTTGAAGGGTGACCGATGCCCTGGACGACGATCGAGAGCATCGTTCACCGCTCAACGGTGAACCAGAACCTTAAAAACTGAATAGCATTTGATGTAGGCCGATAAAGAAAAGTATCAATTTCTCCGCATCACGTGGAGAAGCTACTAAGAGCTTACGGTGAATGCCTTGGCGCCAAGTGCCGACGAAGGACGTGGGACACTGCGATAAGCCTCGGGAAGCTGTGTACAAGCGTCGATCCGAGGATCTCCGAATGGGGAAACCCGCTCGAGCGCACCTCGAGCAGCCTCTTACTGAATACATAGGTTTGAGGCAGGGCACCCAGGGAACTGAAACATCTAAGTACCTGGAGGAAAAGAGATCATTTCCCTAGTAGTGGCGAGCGAACGGGAAACAGCTCAAACCGCCCCTGCGTGCAGGGACGGGGTTGTAGGGTCTGGCACATGGGAGTCACAAAACAATCAACTAGCGGAAAGGTGTGGGAAAGCCTGCCACAGAGGGTGATAGCCCCGTATGCGAAAGTTGATTGTCTCCCGCTGGATACCTGAGTACTACCGGGCACGCTAATCCGGTAGGAATCCGGGGAGTCCACTCTCCAAAGCTAAATACGCTTGGCGACCGATAGTGAACAAGTACCGTGAGGGAAAGGTGAAAAGTCCCCCTGTTCGGGGAGTGAAATAGAACCTGAAACCGTAAGCTTACAAGCAGTTGGAGGGCTAACAGCGGGTCGGTGTCCCTGTGAAAGCAGGTGACGCGCCGCTATGCCTGACAGCGTGCCTCTTGGAGAATGAGCCTGCGAGTTAATCTCAGTGGCAAGGTTAAGGGAGTGACACCCGAAGCCGTAGCGAAAGCGAGTCTGAACAGGGCGTACAGTCGCTGGGATTAGGCCCGAAACCGGGTGAGCTACCCATGGCCAGGGTGAAGCGAGTCTAATCGCTCGTGGAGGCCCGAACCTACTAATGTTGCAAAATTAGAGGATGAGCTGTGGGTAGAGGTGATATGCCAAACGAACTCGGAGATAGCTGGTTCTCCCCGAAATAGCTTTAGGGCTAGCGTCATGCGTTTAGTACTGGAGGTACAGCACTGAATGGGCTAAGGGGCTTACAGCTTACTGAACCCAACCAAACTCGGAATGCCAGTACTCAAGAGCATGGCAGTCGGACTCCGGGAGATGAGTTTCGGGGTCGAAAGGGAAACAGCCCAGATCATCGGCTAAGGTCCTCAAATCTATGCTAAGTGGGAAACGAGGTGAGGTTACTCGAACAACCAGGAGGTTGGCTCAGAAGCAGCCACCCTTTAAAAAGTGCGTAACAGCTTACTGGTCTAGTGACCTTGCGCGGAAAACTTAACGGGGCTAAGCATAGTACCGAAGCCATGAGATGGCGCAGAGCGCCATCGGTAGGGGAGCGTTCCGTCTGCGAGGAAGGTCGATCGTAAGGGCGACTGGAGCGGACGGAAGTGAGAATGCAGGCATGAGTAGCGCACAAACACGTGAGAACCGTGTTCGCCGTATGTCTAAGGTTTCCGACGCCAGGTCATTCCGCGTCGGGTTAGTCGGGTCCTTAGCCGAGGCCGAGAGGCGTAGGTGATGGACATCCGGTCAACATTCCGGAACCGCTTAAGAGTGCGATGGGAGGACGCAATAGGATAGGCCAGCCTGTTATTGGATTCAGGTGCGATCTATCAAGACGTTGAGACTGGTAGGTAAATCCGCCGGTTGAGTCGAGATAAGAGCGAGCCGTAAGGCATAAGTGGCTGAGTTCTGTTGCCGAGAAAAGTCTCTAAGCATAACTCTTGAGCGCCCGTACCGCAAACCGACACTGGTAGACGGGTAGAGAATACCAAGGCGAACGGGAGAACCTTCGTTAAGGAATTAGGCAACATGACCCCGTAACTTCGGGAGAAGGGGTGCCTTCTGGGGTGCAAGCCCTGGAGGGCCGCAGTGAAATGGCTCTGGCGACTGGTTAGCAAAACCACAGGTCTCTGCTAAGCCGTAAGGCGACGTATAGGGGCTGACACGTGCCCAGTGCCGGAAGGTTAAGGAAAGAGGTTAGCCGCCTTCGGGTGGCGAAGCTTTGAACCGAAGCCCCGGTGAACGGCGGCCGTAACTATAACGGTCCTAAGGTAGCGAAATTCCTTGTCGGGTAAGTTCCGACCCGCACGAACCGCGTAACGATCAGAGCACTGTCTCGACGAAGGACCCGGTGAAATTGAAATGGCTGTGAAGATGCGGCCTACCCGCAGCAGGACAAAAAGACCCCGTGGAGCTTTACTGCAGCTTGGCATTGCGTTTGAGATTGATCTGTGTAGCATAGGTGGGAGGCTTTGAAGCTGGGGCGTCAGCCTCGGTGGAGCCATCAGTGAAATACCACCCTGATTACTCTTAGACTCTAACCCCGTTCCGTCATCCGGGCGGGGGACCGTGCCAGGTGGGCAGTTTGACTGGGGCGGTCGCCTCCTAAAAGGTAACGGAGGCGCCCAAAGGTTCCCTCAGGTGGAATGGAAACCCACCATGGAGTGTAAAGGCATAAGGGAGCTTGACTGCAAGACCAACGCGTCGAGCAGAGACGAAAGTCGGGCTTAGTGATCCCACGATACCGTGTGGAAGGGTCGTGGCTTACCGGATAAAAGCTACCCCGGGGATAACAGGCTGGTGAAGTCCAAGAGTTCACATCGACGACTTCGCTCGGCACCTCGATGTCGGCTCATCGCATCCTGGGGCTGGACAAGGTCCCAAGGGTCGGGCTGTTCGCCCGTTAAAGCGGTACGCGAGCTGGGTTCAGACCGTCGTGAGACAGGTCGGTCTCTATCCGCTGTGGGCG
>JAZDHO010000159.1:0-3354 GCA_043805815.1 Chloroflexota bacterium | reverse complement strand
CCGCCCATGGTGTGCGCGTATATCGCCTCATCGATGGTCATGGCCTGGTCCGGACTGACGGGTTTGTTGGTTAACGTGATGCGCAGGATGCTCGCCGCCAGAGTGGTTTGTGGATCCCACCACGGCATGGAAGGCGCATCCGAACTGAGCGCCAGCGGGATGCCCATGTCGAGCCAGGTGCGGGTGGGGACCATGCGCTGCAGACGTTCCGCGCCCCAGATCCTCTCAGCCCCGTCTCCAAAGGCCCGGATGAGCGTGGGCTGAGTGGAGATCACAACACCCCGGTCCTTGGTGCGCTGCAGGGCGCTATTGGTGTTACGTGTGGAGTGTTCGATGCGGTGCCGCGGGTCGGGCCGCGGATTCGCGTTCATCGCTGCTTCGATGGCATCCAACGCCGAGTCCACGGCCGCGTCTCCGAACGCGTGCAGGGCCATCTGGTAGCCCGCGTCGTGGAAGGCGCGCACGACCTGCTTCAGGTCGTCGGGTTTCCAAACGGGGAGATTCCAGGCAATTCCGTTGTGGGGCTCGTGGGTGAAGGAAGCCTCTCCGGCTCCATCCACCTGGCACTTGCCTCCCGCGAAATGCATGAAATCATCCTCATAGCGCATGGCCTCGATCTCGGCGATGCGTCCGTCCAGCTCCTGGATGTATTCGAGGACATTCATCACCTGGCCCCGGATGGTCATCCCGCCCCGGCGGGCGATCTCGAAGTGAGCCAGCATGCGATCCATACCACGCGCATACACATCCTGAAAGCTGGTGACGCCCATCGAGGCGAACTTGGCCTGAGGACTGAGAATGCTGGCCTCCGCCACCTGCTGGTTAAACAGCTCCGGTGGCCACAGCCGACGGAAGTAGTCCATGGCCGGGTGATTCATCACCGTGCCATCCGGCTCGCCATTGGCTTCACGCAGGAACTGCCCATTCCCGGGATCAGGCGTGCTGGCATTCACGCCCGCCATTTCCAGCGCCATGCTGTTCACCACCGCAAAGTGCCCACCCTGGTTGATGAGCATCACCGGATGATTGGGCGACACCGGGTCCACATCATGCTTGTTTGGATAGCGCCCATCGAAACCCACCCAGCCCGCGCCGAGCACCCATTCGCCTGGTGGCGTTACGGCGACGCGCTCGGCCATCTTGGCCTGCATCTGCTCGATGGTACTTATGGCGGGCCAGCTGATGTCGACGTAGACGGTGCCGAGCAGCCCGCAGGCACCCAGGTGGCAGTGGGCATCGATCAGGCCAGGTGTGACGGTCCGCCCGCGCAGGTCGATGATCTGCGAGCTGCCGCCAACCACGGCACGCACAGCCTTCTCATCGCCGACGAGCTGGATGAGCCCATCCTTGATCGCCAGCGCCTTGCCTTTGGAGCGCGTAGCATCCATGGTGATAATGTTGCCATTGACCAGGACGGCGTCGGCCGCTTCACCCGGTGCCAGGGGTGCCACCGGTGGTGCCGCGGAGCCGGCCGGCGGCGGAATCGCGGTCACTTCCACTCTGGTTGAGCGCTCGCACGAGGCCAGAGTTGCCCCGCCCAAGCCAATGCCGGCCAGTCTGAGAAAATCACGCCGGTTTACCGTGTGCCTGTGAGACATACTATCCCTCGCTTTCTTGTCTGGTGCGGGCGCCTCATCCAGGCGTCCACTAGGCCTGGTGCACGACCTTCCCGCCCACCATGGTCAGGTCGATGGTCAGGCCGAAGAGGTCTGCCGTGGCGACGGCGTACGGATCGTCGTGCCAGACGATCAGGTCGGCGAACTTTCCCGGCTCCAGCGAGCCTTTCTTATTCTCAGCAAAGTCCGCGTAGGCGCCGCCCATGGTGTGCGCGTACATGGCCTCATCGATGGTCATGGCCTGTTCCGGGCTGACCGGTATGTTGGTGGCCGAGTAGCGTGCAATGCTGGCCAGCAGCGTCGCTTGCGGATCCCACCATGGCATCGAGGGCGCGTCCGAACTGAGCGCCAGCGGCACGCCCATGTCCAGCCAGGTGCGCGTCGGGATCATGCGTTGCGTGCGTTCCTCGCCCCAGATCCTGAACATGGCGTCGGCGAAGGCGCGGATCAGCGTGGGCTGCGTTGAGATCACCACGCCGAGGTCTTTCTGGCGCTGCAGGGCCGCGTTCGTGTTCAGCACCGAGTGTTCGATGCGGTGGCGCGGGTTCGGACGCGGGTTCCTGTTCATGGCATTCTCGATCGCATCCAGCGCCATGTCCACTGCCGCATCGCCGCCGGTGTGCAGGGCCACCTGGTAACCTGCATCGTGGAAAGCGCGTACCGCCTCATTCAAGTCCTTCGGCTTCCAGATGGGGATGTCCCAGGCGATGCCGTCGTGAGGCTCGTGCGTGTACGATGCCTCTGCGGCACCGTCCACCTGGAACTTGCCGCCGCCGAAGTGCATGTAGTCGTCCTCATAGCGCATGGCTTCGATCTCGGCGATGCGCCCGTCGAGCTCCTGGATGTATTCGAGCACGTTCATGACTTGCCCGCGGATGGTCATCTCGCCGCGGCGGGCGATATTGAAGTAGGCCTGCATGCGCTCCATGCCGCGGGCGTAGTTGTCCTGGAAGCTGGTGACTCCCATGGAGGCGAACTTCGCCTGCGGGTTCAGGATGCTGATCTCCATGGCATTCACGTCCAGCATGTCTGGCGGCCACAGCTTGCGGATCACGTCCATGGCCGGGTGATTCATGACCAGGCCGTCCGGCTCGCTATTGGCCTCGCGCAGGAAGCGTCCGTTGCCGGGGTCCTTCGTGCTGGCAGTCACGCCGGCCATTTCCAGAGCAAGGCTGTTAACCACCGCCATGTGCCCGCCCTGGTTGATCAGCATCACGGGGTGGTTCGGCGAGACGGGGTCGAGGTCGTGCTTGTTCGGGTAGCGCCCGCCGAATGTGACCCAGCCCGAGCCGGCCACCCACTCGCCTTTCGGCGTGCTGGCGATCTTCTCGGAAACCTTCGCCTGCAGTTGTTCGACGGTATTTATTGCGGGCCAGCTGACGTCCAAGTACGCAGTCCCCAGCAGGCCGCAGGCGCTAAGGTGGCAGTGCGCATCGATCAGACCGGGCGTGACGGTGCGCCCTTGAAGGTCGATGATCTGCGAAGTGCCGCCGACAACGGCACGCGCCGCCTGTTCGTCGCCGACCAGGCGAATGAGCCCGTCCTTGATGGCCAACGCCTTGGCCTTGGAGCGCTGGGCATCCATCGTGACGATGTTTCCGTTGACCAGCACCGCGTCGGCTACTTCGCCCGGCGCCAGGGGCGCAATGGGTGGTGCCGCGGCGCCGGCCGGTGGGATGGCGGTCACCTGCACCGCGTCGGAGGCGCGCTTGCAGGATGCCAGCGTGGCCCCGGCCAA
>JAZDHO010000158.1:0-2579 GCA_043805815.1 Chloroflexota bacterium | reverse complement strand
GTGCCGGTCCTCCCGGGCCAGCCGTGTGACGACGGCCACTCGCAGTCCCATCCGCACGGCAACGTTGGCCCCGTAGTTGAAGGCGCCGCCGTCCACCGTCCGGGTGAGGTGCGGGTAAACGATCGTGTCCTTGGTGTAATGGCCGACGAACGCGATATCGAATGTCATCGGGCCTCCTTCGGATTTACGCCGTGTTTGCGGTCCCCACCGATCCTGGCAGAAATCCACCGGGTACACTAGCCTGGATTCCCATGCGTGTATCATCAGCTAACGAGGTCCGATCTCTCTCTTAGCCATCGCCCTGAACCTTCAGCCCCTTCCCGTCTTCGGGCTGTCTAATGCGTTAGCATATCGCTTAACATATCTCGTATCAGCCATAGTGTTATCTTATACTGGGTCCAGATCTGATACCGCCTCTCCTGCTTGCGCCCCGTGAATGTCTGCCGGTGTTTAGCCGATTGCGTGGGCCATTCGAGCCACTCAAGAAAATCTCCTTTCATCTGGGGGTGATATGTGATATAGTGGATCTATGTATAACAGTAAAGCAGTGGCGATAACTGACATGACGAGGCGTTTCCTCGAGCCCTCCAACAGCACCCACAGGCAATACGAGGCGCTGCGCGCCTATTTCGTCGACCAATGCCCCTCGCGCGAGGCCGCCCGGCGTTTTGGCTACACCCCCGGAAGCTTCCGCGTCCTCTGCCACCAGTTCCGGCAGGATCCGACGCGGGATTTCTTTCTCCCGCCGACCCGGGGCCCCCAGGTCGCGCCGAAGAGAGAGCGGGCGCTCGAGAGGGTCATTGCCCTGCGCAAGCAGAACCTCTCCATCTATGACATCAGCCGTGCTCTGGCCACCAGCGGCCAACCGCTCAGCCCGCCGGCGGTCGCCGCCATTCTCAAACAGGAAGGATTCGCGCGGCTCCCCCGGCGCCGGGACGAGGAGCGTTCTGCCGGAACGCGACCCGACCCTGCGGCGGTGGCAGATGTCGCCAAATTGGACCTCGCACCCAGGCAGTTCCGCACCAAATTCGGTGGTTTGTTCCTTTTCCTGCCGTACCTGGCGGCGATCCCCTTGGACCGGATCTTCAGTCGTGCCGAGTTGCCGGGATCCAGCATGATTCCGGCGGGAGCAGCCATGCGCTCGCTCCTGGGCTTGAAGCTGTTCGGCAACGCGCGCCACAGCCACGTCATGAGCTCCGTATTCGACGAAGGGCTGGCCCTCTTTGCCGGCCTCAATGCTATCCCGAAACGTGCCTTCTTGACCGAGTACAGTTGTCGCATTCATCCGGGGAGCTATCCGACCCTGATGCGCCTCTGGTTTGATGCCGTTGGTGCGCTGGGGTTGGAGAGAGGCAACTCGTTTCATCTGGACTTTCATACCATCCCTTTCCATGGGGAAGACGCGCTTGTCCAGAAGCACTTCGTGTCCAAGCGCAGCCGCCGGCAGAAGGGAATCCTGGCCTTCCTGGCGCAGGATGCCGGAACCCATGTCTTCTGCTACGCCAACGCCCAGCTTCGCAAAGAAGAGCAACACGGCGAGATCCTGCGCTTCGCCGATTTCTGGAAGAAGAGGACCGGACGATATCCCGCAGAACTGATCTTTGACTCCAAGTTGACTACCTACGAGAACCTGAACCAGCTCAACACGAAGCACATCGCCTTCATCACGCTGCGCCGTCGCTCGGCGAACATCCTGCGCCACATCCAACAGGAGCCAGTTTCCGCCTGGCGAAGAATCGAGCTCGATGCACTGGGGCGCGCCTACAGAACCCCGCGCATCCTGGATCGGAGGATCGAGCTCGCAGGGTATGCAGGATCCATCCGCCAGTTAACGATCACGGACCTCGGTCACGAGGAACCGACTCTCCTGCTGACCAACCAGTTGACCAGATCGGCCGCCAAGTTGGTCGGGAGCTATGCCCAGCGCATGATCATCGAGAACAACATCGCCGACGGCATCGACTTCTTCCATATGGACGCCCTCTCCTCGGCGGTCGCCATGAAGGTCGACTGCGATCTTCAACTGACTCTGATGGCGAGCAGCTTGTATCGGCTGCTGGGAGCGAAAATCGGCGATGGCTACCAGACCGCAAGATCGCGCCATATCTTCCGGGACTTTGTCGATGCAACTGCTGTCGTGACTATCGGCGAAAGGGACATTTGGGTTCGTTTCCAGAAGCGGGCGCACAACCCCTATCTGCTTGCTGTTGATATCCACAAGACCGAGACCCCGATACCTTGGCTTGGCGGGAAAACGCTGCGCTTTGCCTTCGGATAGTCCGCGTGGGATAAACCCCCAAAACTAACGCCTTCCTCGAGCCCTTATGCCTTGACCATTAGTTGAGGATACACGCATGGGAATCCAGGCTAGCCCCATCGGCGTAGCTCGCCTGGATCCGGCGGTTGAGTGCATCGTACGTGAACGTCGTGGTCTGGTTCTTCCGGTCGGTCGTGCTCACCAGGTTCCCATTCCCGTCGTAGTTGAAGGTCTCCGGCTTGCCCAGTGGATCAATCCGCCTGGCCAGGTGATCCATTGAGTCATACCCGTGGGTGATGCTGTTCCCCCGGGCATCCGTGAC
>JAZDHO010000157.1:0-2820 GCA_043805815.1 Chloroflexota bacterium | reverse complement strand
CGAGTTGCTCCGCCAGACGGATGAGCGAGGAGGCGGCCTATCTCGTGGACATGGTGCTGCCGCAAAGCCGCTATCGTCTGTGGACCTTCACCTTCCCCTGGCCCATCCGCCGCTTGATGGCGCGAGACTACACACTCATCGCGGCCATCCTGAACCTCGTCAAGCGCCCGCGCCCGGGCGTGCCATTCCAGCTCGGAGGCGACGATGATCGCGTTATTGTACGCGAAAAGCGGCACGTCAGGACACTGAAGCGCGGCCTCGTAAGATCAACAGCGCCGCTCGGTGATGTAGGCAATGCTGGTCATGGGGCCGAAACATTTCGGGCACACCAGGCCGTCGACGGAAAATATTCGCCGCAACAGCTCAAACCAAGGCAGGCGCTGGCGGCCCGTCTTCTCGTCGACCGCCGCCGGTGCGCCCCCCGTGCGCCCAGCCGCATCGGCGGTGTTGGGTAAGCGCTTGACGAGGAGATCGTGCGCGGCTTTGTGCTCGGCATCGCCATTGGTCAGCGTATGGATCCGCTGCAGCAGCGTGGAGACCGAGATGGCCAGCTCGGCCAGCTCGGGGCTCGGCGCTCCGTTGCCTCGGCGCCTCGGCGACTCAATCGTTGACACCGCCGGATACGAGCGCCTATTGTCTGGGCCAATCCAAACAATACGGAGGAAACGATGCGGGCCTTGTTTTCTGCATGCTTGGCGGGTTTTTTGGCACTGGCGTTCTCCGCCAGCACCGCGGCTCAAGGCGGGCCAAAGGTGGTGGACGCCACGATCACGAAGGATGCGACGCGGATCGTCGCTGCCTGGGGGTCCAAGAAGGGCGACCGCTGCTGCTGGTATCCCAAGGTGCAGGTGTTCGTCAAGCTGGCGGGGGCCGAGGAGGACGACATCCTGCAGCTCGAACACCTGCAGGGCAAGAAGAAGTGGGGAGAGCCGCAGAAGTGCTCGCCGAAGAGAATCGACAAAACGAGCGGCTTCGTCTACTTCGATTGCGTGGGCGACAAGGAGATGATGATCAACAAGGCCGGCAATTTCGCTGTCCGCATGACCTACAAGCAGACCGGCGCCGGAAAGACCCACGCGGCCTTTGCCACGCTGCCCTACAAGGTCACGAAGTACAACGCCGGCGGCGGGAAGAAGCCCGAGCCGGGGTTCATGGTGGACCACGACTTCCACATGGGCGAGGCCTGGCTAGAGAGCCTGATGGAAGGCCACGGCATGAATTCCACCGAGAAGGGCCACGATCCGTCGGAGCCCATCCGGCTGCGGATCGTCACCTACCTGGTTCAAGTTTGACAGCAAGGACAAGAGCGAGACGTTCAAGGAGCAGCCGGTGATGCGCTGCTACTACAAGGGCAAGAAGGTGGGGGAGATGAAGGGGCGGACGATCGTCAACTATTCTGATAACTACTACGTCAAGGGCACACGGTTCACCATTGGCTGGGAGCGGTACGCCTTCAGTTCGGGCAGCGACCTGTGGGTGCAGGGCCCGACGAAGCCGGCGTCCAACGTGCGCTACGGCACGCCCCCACACGACATGAGCAAGAACCCTGGCGACTACGAGTGCAAGGCGACCCACAGCGGGGACACCGTTCGCGAGTTCGCCTTTACGGTGGGTGCGGATGGCAAGGTCGCCCCGTCGGATTGCCAGAAGGAGCTGACGCTGCCGCCGACGCTGGTCCTGATTCCGGTGAAGAAGGCCGCTGTCGACGCCAAGTACGACAAGAAGGCCTTCGCCAAGAGCGCCTTCTATAGCCACCCGTGGCCGAAGGGCTGCCCCAAGTAGCGCTCCACGGTCCGCGACCCGCCGGTTACTTCAAGCGGGGGGCCGATCTTGGTGGGCCGCTACCAAAAACGCCGACCCTTCACGTAGACCTTCCAGCGACCGTTGACGATGTTCATTTCTGTTGGGAGCGTTCCATTTTTGTGGGTCTCAACCAGCATGGGATAGCTGAGGCAAAAAGGGGACTTGGTGAACCGTCCAGGGTATGGCCGAGTCGGTGCGGTTGACAAGATGATCCCAATGGCCCGCCTTGAGATAGCTGCGAAGGTGAAGTGTTGCCTCAGCGTTTACCAGGAGCCAGAACTTGCCAGGGCTCTTGAGTTTGAGGTTGATGACGCGCCGGACCGTGCTCTCCATCACGCCACTGCCCATCGGTAGCTTGCGGGCGCGGAGCTTTTGGTAGCACATGCGGTCGGCGCCCCGCCATGGTGTGTGGTAGCAGTGATGCCCGTTGGCCCGGGGGCGACCGCGTTTAGGCCGCGTCTCGTTGTTTGGCGACATGCTGGCTGAAGCGCTGGTAGAGCGCTACTAGCGTCTACTACTAGCGTCCGCTTGTAGCCCAGATCAATGCCGCAGCGGCGGAGCGCCGCGAGAGCATCGCGGAAAGAGCAGCTGTCGGCGATCTGTCGCGAAGTCTCACCAGCGAGAGCAGGCGAAGTCTGCCACAAAATGCCAAGGGCCACCAGGCAAGGCCACAGACAGACAGACCGGCACCTCGATTTCTGCGGCGCTGACGTCTTTTTCGGTGGAACAAGATACTGGCTGGAGACGGGGTAGGTGCGGCCACCAAGCAGGGTCACTGAGGTTTCCTTGATCCCCCCTGCGGCTGGAAGGCCCGGGCATGCGGTGGGGCGAGGGTCGAGATCAGTTGATAATTCACCTGCGGATCATCGCGCGCAAGAGAACCGGTGGCGTGATGCTGTTCCACGACATCCAGGCCATCACCGCCGACCATCTGGACGCCGTCATCACCGGATTCACAAACCCCAAGGCCTACTGGGATGGGCTGGACGCCACCACCCGGCAGAAGTACCTCAGCTA
>JAZDHO010000156.1:0-5631 GCA_043805815.1 Chloroflexota bacterium | reverse complement strand
CCTTCACCGCACGATGCACGACTGCTTGCGCCCCAGGCAGTCATCAGCCGCCCTGCATGAACCGGCGGATCTTCTCTTCCACCTCCGCCTGACGGTCCCGGGGCGTGGGCTTGGTGGGCGGCGGCGCGGCAAGGCGCATGGCCTCGATGGCCGCACCCACGCGCAGCCCATGCGCCCGGGCAGCCTCCACATGCGCCTGCAGGTACTCGAGCGTCATATGCGGCAGTTCGGCCAGCTCGCTGGCGGTGGGCTCGCGGATACCGCGTTGGAGGAGCGCCTCCAGCAACTGCTTTTTCTGAGCGCTTAGTAGTGTTGTTTCCCTATCAGGGTAGTTAATAGAATCACCACTACTACCAGGCGCTTTTAAAGCACTCCCGCCCCCAGGAAGAAGCCTTACGGGTAATTGGCGCTCTGGCGCGAGGGCCCACGGACCCCGTGTTGAGCGCATCGAAAGCCACCCCAGCGCCGCGAGCGACCTTAACGCGACGGTGATCTGCGTGTGGCCGCACCGGGTCCAAACTTGAAGCTCCTGGTGAGACATGTAGCGACCCGTGAACCCCAGCGCCAGCAGCACAGAGGCGGGCGCGCCTTTGATCGACTGCACGAAGAGCATCAGCTGCCGAGGGTCGGTGCCGGCCTGCGCGTTTTCCATCTATTTTCCAACCCTTGCGCGTGCCCGCTTGATCCGCCGGGCGCGCCACGCCAGCCGCTGCAAGTGTCGCCGCACGTCCTCGCCGCGCAAGCGCAGCACCCTGCGCAGGCGGATTCCGGGCAGGTCCCCGCAGCGGACCAGGTTGTACACCGTGGAGCGGCAGACGTGCAGCATGCGGGCGGCCTCGCCTACAGTCAGCAGGCGTTCTGCCAGGGCCGAGGGATCGAAGTCCGTTGCCCTGGAGCCCGCGTATCCAAGAGGAGAGTGAGGCTTTGAGGTCGTTTGCTTCTTGTGCATCGTCATCGCAAGCGGATCCGTGTGAGTGAACGCTGCGGGGGCTCCGCTCCCTCGTGGTAGCGGAATGCGCAATGGCGGCGGGAGGCCGGCTTGCGCGAACTGCCCATGAATCATTGTATAGAACATGCGTTCTAGAGTCAAGCGCGAAAGTGTCCACCCTGTGCAAGAATTGAGTGATGCCGAAAATCAGGTCTGGAGCATGTCTTTCGGCGCCGCGCGGGGGCAAGGGGTACACACTACAGGGCTTACTCTCATGATTCCCCTAACACGGTGGAATATGGGCAAGTTCAGGATCGGCCCGCTTTCAGCATCCGTATTGCGAGTAACTCTCCTGTATTTCGTTTTCGCAACGCTGTGGATCTACCTTTCCGGCCGGGTCGTGGTTGCTGAGGCGCTTATTGTCGATTCGGAGGAAGAGGCGGTATGACCGGGGCACCCCCGGGCACGCCGGACAGTGATGCCAATGCATCGGGGGCGCTGAGCTCAAGCTCCGGGCCCTGCGGGGAAAATCAGATGATTGTTGTCTCGTTTGAAGCCACTTTTGAAGCCTCACGGTGGGTATATTAGGATGCCCGCACGCGCGCCAGCGTGCGGTGTTGTCCGGCAGCCCACGGCAAGGAGGGAACGATGGGCAGCTTTGCTCTATCTGCACTTCTGGCTCTGTCCCTCACCGCCTGCACTGCGGAGGCCAGGCCCGCTCCGCCGACGCCCATCACCGTCCAATTGTCCTGGACGCACCAGGCCCAGTTTGCCGGGATGTATGTGGCTGACCAAAAGGGCTATTATGCGGCTGAGGGACTGGCGATCACCTTTGTGGAGGGCGGGCCGGGAATTGTGCCCATTGACAAAGTGCTCGATGGTACGGCGCAGTTCGGCGTCACCGGCGCCGACGTTTTGTTGGTGGCCCGCGCCGAAGGCAAGCCCATACGGGCTATTGCCACAATCTACCGCCGCAGCCCGCGCGTGTATGTGAGCCTTGCCGACTCGGGCATCACCAAACCTACGGACTTCGTCGGGAAAACGATTGCAGTGGGTCGCGGGGGCGGTCCTCTTCTGGAAGCCACTCTGCGCCGAGTGGGCATCCGCCCGGATCAATACAAGGTGGTAGAAACCACGCCTGACCTCGCCTCGTTCTATTCGGGGGAGGTGCAGGTACGCTCCGTATTTCTAACGAACGAGGTACTCACGGCGCAGGCCGCGGGATACAAGATCAATATCATCTACCCCGATGACTACGGCATCCACTTTTATGCAGATACCGTTTTCACTACGGACGACCTGATTGCCAAAGACCCGGACCTGGTCCTGCGCTTCTTGCGCGCCACGCTGAAAGGTTGGACGTACGCAGTGGAAAACGCGGATGAAGTGGGGGCGCTGGTGCTCCACTACATCCCCCAGGCGGACGCGGCGTTCGAAAACAAGAAGATGATGGCCAGTATCCCGCTGGTGCACACCGGCGAAGATTACATAGGCTGGATGACACCGGACCTGTGGGCCGGGATGGAGACTACCCTGAGGGAACAGAGCGTGCTCACCGCACCGTTGGATGTGACCCAGGTCTATACACTGCAGTTCCTGCGGGAAGTCTACCGGAAGAAATGAAAGTCCGTCTCAGCATCGCCGGCAAACTCGCGCTGATCCTCGCGTTGTTCGGGGTGGCCCTGCTGGGCAGCCTGGGGGCGTTGGCCTACACCAGCGGCCGGGCCGGGCTGCACCAAGCTGCCACCTCGGAACTGCTCACGCGGGCCATTGAAAAAAAGGCTGCCCTGGACAGTTGGATCAGCGCGGCCCGGTTGACGATTACCTCAAAAGCCGGTGAAACGAATGTGCCAGAGGGAGCCGCCGCCCTGCTGGCCGCCGCCCCCGGCTCAGCGGAGGCGCAGGTCGCGCACGGGCAACTGGTAAGTGAGCTCCAGCCACTCATTGGCACGGAGTCGAATTTCACGGAACTATTCTTTGTGGAAGCCGAAACCGGGCAAGTGCTTGCCGCGACCGATCCGGGCGAAGAGGGCAAGTTCAAGGAGAACATGTCCTACTTCATCAACGGTAAGCGTGAACCTTATGTATCGGAAATGTACTACTCGGTAACCCTTGGGCGCCCGGCAATGACCGCCGCCGCGCCCGTCATTTCCAAGACTGGGCGCCTATTGGGCGTGCTGGCCGGACGGTTGGATTTGGATGATCTCAACACACTGATCAACCGGAGCACCGGCCTGCGCAAGACCGAAGATGCCTTCCTTACGAACTCCATCGGATTGCTGGTCACCCAGCCGCGTTTCATTTCGGATCCCGTCGTCCTGCAGAAAACGCTTAGAACCGAGGCCGAGAAGCGCTGCATTGGGGGAAACAGCGGCGTGATTTCCACAGACGACTACCGCGGTGTACCGGCGTTGATCTCGTATCGCTGGACGCCCGAAACGCAGATGTGCCTGATCGTCAAGATCGATCAGGCGGAGGCCTTCGCCCCCAGCCTGGCCTTCACCGACACGGTTGAGCTGACGGGCGGCTTGGCGCTGGTCAGTGCCATCGTGTTGGCGCTCGTAATCGCGCGCACCTATACGCGCCCCATCCGGGCTTTGCAAGCGGGTGCGGCGCGTTTGAGCCAGGGAGACCTGGATTACCGCGTGCCAGTGAAATCGAGCGACGAGCTGGGCCTGCTTGCCACCCAGTTCAATGAGATGGCCGCCTCCCTGCAAATGCAAGCCACCGAGCGCAAGCACGCGGAACGAGTGCAGGATGCCCTGTATACGATTGCCCAGACGGCGGCTACCGCCGACAGCCCGCAGGATCTCTACGCCTCCATTCATCGCGCCCTCGGCAATCTAATGCCAGCGGACAACTTCTACGTCGCATTATACGACCCGGAAACCGACCTGATCAGTTATCCCTATTTTGTGGATCAGTATGATAAAACACCCCCGCCCCGCAAACCGGGCCGCGGCCTCACCGAATACGTCCTTCGCACCGGCCGCTCAGTGCTGGCCGATCGGCAGACGTTTGCACAAATGGTCCAGCAAGGTGAACTCGAACTGGTGGGCACCGATTCAGTGGACTGGTTGGGATCGCCATTGAAGACAGGCGACGCGGTGTTCGGTGTGATGGCAGTGCAAAGTTACACTGAGAGCGTGCGGTTGGGTACAGCAGAACAGGAAATGCTGGATTTTGTCTCGACGCAGGTGGCCGGCGCCATCAGTCGCAAGCGGGCGGAGGCGGCGCTGGCCCAATCGCACGAACTGCTCGGCGTTACTCAGCGGATGGCCAAGGTCGGCGGCTGGGAATTGGATTTGGAGACGCAGACCCTGAGTTGGTCCGAGGAGGTGTATCGCATCCATGAGGTCGATCCCGCCACCCGGCCGAGTCTCGGTGAGGCGATCAATTTCTACGCTCCGGAGTCACGGCCGATCATCGCCTCGGCAGTGCAGGCCGCGATCGACTCAGGCACTCCGTGGGATCTTGAGCTCCAGCTGATCACCGCGCAAGGGCGGCGCATCTGGGCGCGCGCCCAGGGCGCAGCCGAGCGCCGGGGCGACAAGACCGTTCGCCTCTATGGTGCGTTTCAGGATATCACCGAACGCAAGCAGGCGCAGGACAGGATACAGCGGCAGTTCGAGCACCTTGCCGCCCTGGCCGATATAGACCGCGCGATTTCTTCCAGCGTTGACATGCGCCTGAGCCTGTCCACTATAGTCACGCAGACCACAAAGGCGCTGCGTGCCGACGCCGCGGCCGTCCTCCTGCTGGATCCGGTGTCGCAGGTGCTTGAGTTCGCTGCCGGGACCGGGTTCCGTACCCAGGCGCTGCAGCACACCCGATTGCCACTGGGCCAGGGTTACGCCGGAGTGGCCGGCTTGGAACGACGTACTGTGCGCGTCTCCAATCTACGCGCACGCCACACCGATTTTCTACGTTCTCCAACCTTCAAAGCAGAGGATTTTGACACGTACTTTGGCACGCCGCTAGTGGCAAAAGGGAAACTTGAAGGCGTCCTCGAAGTCTTCAATCGCACGCCCCTTGAGCCGGATCAGGAATGGCTGGATTTCCTGGATTCGCTGGCCGGGCAGGCTGCGATTGCCATCGACAATGTCAGGCTCTTCGAAGGCTTGCAGCGGTCGAATCTTTACTTGACCATGGCTTACGACGCCACCATCGAGGGCTGGTCGAAAGCACTCGACCTGCGCGACAAAGAAACCGAGGGCCACACTCAACGGGTCACAGAACTGACGGTGCAACTTGCACGCACCATGGGCCTGAGCGACACTGAACTGGTTCACGTGCGCCGCGGCGCGCTGCTGCACGACATCGGCAAGATGGGCGTGCCCGACACGATCTTGCTAAAGCCTGATGCGCTCACAGAGCAGGAGTGGATCGTGATGAAGCAACACCCGGTACTTGCATACGAAATGCTTCACCCTATTGGCTACTTGCAACCCGCTCTGGACATTCCGTACTGCCATCATGAGAAATGGGACGGCACGGGCTACCCGCGCGGCCTAAGAGCCGAGCAGATCCCGCTGGCGGCGCGCATCTTTGCCGCAGTTGACGTTTACGACGCGCTCACCTCCGACCGCCCGTATCGCCCGGCATGGACCCGAGAAAAGGCGATCGAGCACATTCGTCAAGGCGCCAACATCCATTTCGATCCACAAGTTGTCGAGCAATTCTTGCGAACTCTTGAGCACGCC
>JAZDHO010000155.1:0-2610 GCA_043805815.1 Chloroflexota bacterium | reverse complement strand
GCGCGCGGCATCGTAGCGGCTCGGAACGTGCAGGATGTACTCGCGTTCGATCCCCGCATGCGAAAGCGTACGCGTCGTATCTCCCGGCGCCAGCGCGGCTGCGGCTGGGGGCGCCCCGGCTTCCTGCACCGCGGCGGGCGGTGCGCCTGCTTGCTCAGCCGGTGCGGCTGGCGGCCCAGAGGTCGCGCGCGTGCAACCAAGCAGCACGAGCAGCATGGGGATAACCAAGAACAGCCGAAGGTATCGGCGCGCTGAACCGCTGCGCTTTGACTGCAGCATATGTACTCCTGTTCTGCTGGATCTAGGCTTGATGCACGACCTTCCCGCCGACCATCGTCAGGTCGATGGTCAGCCTGTGGATGTCTGCCGCGGAAACGGTGTACGGATCGTCGTTCCACGCGACCAGGTCGGCGAGCTTGCCGGGTTCCAGTGAGCCTTTCTTGCTCTCTGCAAAGTCCGCGTAGGCTCCGCCCATCGTATGGGCGTACATGGCTTCCTCAATCGTCAGGGCCTGCTCGGGGCTGACAGGCTTCCTGGAAGGCAGGGATCGCACGACACTAGCGGACAGAGTCATCTGCGGATCCCACCAGGGCATCGAGGGCGCGTCGGAACTGAGGCACACCGGCACGCCCCTGTCCAGCCACGTGCGCGTCGGAACCATGCGCTGCATGCGTTCGCTGCCCCAGATCCTTTCGAGGGCCTCGCCGAATGCCCGGATCATCTGCGGCTGCGTGGAGATCACCACGCCAAGGTCCTTGACCCGCTGCGGGGCCGAATCAGAGTTCAGCAGGGAATGCTCAATGCGGTGCCGTGGGTCGGGGCGCGGATTGGCGTTCATCGCTGCCTCGATGGAATCCAGCGCCATGTCAACGGCCGCGTCGCCGAGCGCATGCAACGAGACCTGGTACCCTGCATCGTGGAAAGCCCGCACCACTTCGTTCAATTCCTCTGGCTTCCAAATCGAGATGTTCCAGGCGACGCCATTGTGGGGTTCGCGCGTGAATGAAGATTCCGCGCCGCCGTCCACCTGGCATTTTACGCCAGCGTAGCGCATGTAGTTGTCCTCGTAGCGCATGGCCTCGATGGCGTCTATGCGCCCCTTGAGCTCCCGGTAGTACTCCAGGACGTTCATCACCTGTCCCCGTATGGTCATCCCGCCGCGGCGGGCGATATTGAAGTAGGCCTGCACGGCGTCCATGTCGCGCACGTACACATCCTGAAAGCTGGTGACGCCCATCGAGGCGAACTTCGCCTGCGGCGCGAGGACGCTGGTCTCCATGGCCTGCAAGTCCTGCAGCTCCGGCGGCCACAATCGCCGGACGACATCCATGGCCGGGTGATTCATGATCGTGCCGCTCGGTTCGCCATTGGCCTCGCGCAGGAACCTTCCACTTTCAGGATCCGGTGTGCCGGCCCTAACGCCGGCCATTTCGAGTGCATAGCTGTTGACTGCGGCCATGTGCCCGCCCTGGTTGATCAACATGACAGGGTGACTTGGCGAGACCGGGTCGAGGTCATGCTTGTCCGGGTAACGCCCGTCGTACGTCATCCAACCTACGCCCACCACCCATTCACCCGGTGGAGTGGCCGCGATCCGTTCAGCCACCCTGGCTTGCATCTGTTCGATGGTGCTCACCGCCGGCCAATTGACGTCCACGAAGACCGTGCCCACCATCCCGCAAATGCTAAGATGGCAGTGTGCATCGATCAGGCCCGGTGTGACCGTGCGTCCATGCAAGTCGATGATCTGCGAACTGCCGCCGATAGCTGCACGGGCTGCCTGCTCGTCACCCACAAGATGGATGAGCCCGTCCTTGATCGTCAGCGCCCTGGCCCTGGAGCGCTGGGCATCCATGGTGATGATGTTGCCATTGATCAGAACGGCGTCGGCGAACTCACCTGTGCCTGGTGTCGGCGTCGGTGTCGCCAAGGGTGGGGGGGCTGTTGGGGGTGGAACAGCGGTAAGTTCGATCGGGCCTGATTGCCGCTCACAAGCAGCAAGGGCCGCTCCACCCAATCCAATTCCGGTCACCCTGAGAAAATCCCGGCGATTTACCCTGTGGCGTTGAGACATGCGCTCCCTCTCTGATTCCAGGAGTGCTCGGCGACCGCAGCATCGTCAGGCCTGGTGCACGATCTTGCCGCCCACCATGGTCAGGTCGATCGTGAGTTTGAGGATGTCAACCGGCTTAACGGTGTACGGGTCATCGTTCCACACGACCAGGTCGGCGAGCTTGCCGGGTTCCAGTGAGCCTTTCTTGCTCTCTGCAAAGTCCGCGTAGGCTCCGCCCATGGTGTGGGCGTACATCGCCTCGTCGATGGTCATGGCTTGTTCAGGGCTGACGGGTTTGTTGGTTAGCGTATAGCGGAGAATGCTGGCCGTGAGCGTCGATTGCGGATCCCACCAAGGCATGGAAGGTGCATCCGAACTGAGCGCCAGCGGCACACCCATATCGAGCCAAGTGCGGGTCGGGACCATGGTCTGCATACGTTCCGCGCCCCAGATCCTCTCGAAAGCATCTCCGAATGCCCGGATGAGCGTGGGCTGAGTGGAGATCACAACACCCAGGTCCTTGGTGCGCTGCAGGGCGCTATTGGTGTTAAGTGTGG
>JAZDHO010000154.1:0-3739 GCA_043805815.1 Chloroflexota bacterium | reverse complement strand
GAGAAGAGTCCGGTCGCAAAAAGGAGCAGTAGTACCCCCGAAGCCCGGCCGTTCTTGTTGAGCGACATGGGCCATCCAAGCGCCGACCACGAATAGGCGAGCAGGCTCCGCGCGGTGAGGACCTTGTACCGCCATGCGAGGTCGACAAGCACCAGCGGTATGAAGATGACGAAAGTGAGAGGCGGATAGAGGTTGCGGGTGATGTAGGGGGTTTGATGCGCAAAAAACCAGGACTTCGTTGAAGCGAGGACCTGTTTAAGGTCTATGCCGATCGGTTTGATCGCCGGTATGTATTCGCGGAACTGCATGACGTCCGATGAGAGGAATACCGGAACAATGAAGAAAGCCACGTATGAGGCTGAGAACCCCAGCAGTATCCAGGGGAGAAAAGGGGGTGCCAGGCTGCGTCGCAGAAATGATGGGAGTCTCGTGAACCACATCGGTGCACCTCTGTAGTTCTGGGGCCGGTGCCCGCGTGGGATCCCCCTGCCGAGGATCACTGCCGGCCGTCGTCGGTAGTATACTCCACGGACTCGGCAGCAGTCACTCTGCCGGGTTTCGTCATCACGGCTGATACGACCTGGAGAATGCAGCATGCACGTCGGGGCACAGGTCGTTATGGCACTGCGCCTCCTGCAGGTCATGGAACTTCTCCGGACACCCCATGCGGGTATTGCATTCCGGCGTGCTGTAGGGGTCTATGTCTTCGCCCGGTGAGAACGGATGCACCAACTCATGCACGATCGTGCTGGAGAGGAAATACGTCGGGGTGGATGGATGCGTACAGATGCCCCAACGAGAAGATCTCGAGGCCGTTGGGCAGTGCCCCGGCGTGCGAGGTGATGTAGCGGCTGGCCATGTCATGCGTCGAGCCCCCGCCGGCATCCTCCACAAAATCGGTCATCAGCAGGCTGACGGATGTCAGCGGGTGCAGGAACCCGCGGGCCTCGCCGATGATGCTGTGCGCCTGGTCGCGCCTCACCGCTTCGGATTGCAGGTCCACGATCAGCGCCACGCCGCACACACGAATCACTCTCAACATATGCAGCCTCTGGGATTGTTCGGGCAGACGTGCAACTGTCAGCTCGCTGCATCCGGAAGGGCGAGCGCCACGCCGTGGCCTCCCGGGAAGTCGTCGAGGCGCTTCAGCATCACCTCCAACGGCAACTCCGCCAGCGAGATCAGCACCAGATCCGCCTCCATCTTCAACGGAGCGGTGACGGGATTCGGCACGCCCACCACCCGTAGACCCGCCGCATGCGCGGCTGTGATGCCGTTGGGAGAGTCTTCAAGCACCAGGGCTTCTCTGGCGCCTAGTTGGAGTTCCGCCAGAGCCCTGAGGAACACGTCTGGATACGGCTTCGTGCGACCTTTCCGAACATCGTCCCCCGTGATGATCTTCTCAAACTCAGCCAGCATCCCCAGCCGCCTTAGGTGCGGTTCCACCCAGGCGCGCTCGGAGCTGGATGCGATCACGCACCGCAGCTCCAGCCGTTGCGCGGCCGCCAGCACCTCCCGCACGCCGTCCATCACCGTGGCGCGCACGATCAGCGCGTCGCTTTCCAGACGGTGCCGTTTGCGTAGGGCTTCCAGGTCAAGCGGCACGGCTGTGAGGTTCTGCAGCGTCTCGGCGGGATCGAAGTCCGTGCTTCCCCAGCCCCCGATGATCTGCGACCAGTGCTCGATGGGGTACTCATGGCCGTGCTCGGCAAAGATGGTCGTCCATACCTCAACCTCCGGGGTCTCGGTGTCAAGGATCAGGCCGTCGAAATCGAAAATCAACGCGCGGAATGCCACGGCCGGCAGAGTATATCATCCCGCCTCCGCCGCGCCTCGCGGCTGGCCAGGATTGTTCACCCGAGAAATGCCCATCCAGGGGCACAAAACATGGTTGACCACGCCGGCCGCTGTGCTATTCTCATGCGGGAGAGGTTGCGCCCATGGCTTACTTGAACGTCGGTAAGGGAGTCTACATCTGGCAGCCGGGGACCATTGAACGCGGGGTTCCCGACGCCATCGCGGCCCGCCTGAAGCTTGCCGGGGTGCAGACCGCCACCATCAAGATCTGCGACGGCTTCAAGGTGCTCGGCGGCCTGCAACCGCTGTTCCAGACGCTTCGCAATCATGGCATTCGCGTGGGCGCCTGGGGCTATTCCTATCTCAACCGCGCCCCCTTGCAGGAAGCCCGCATCATCGCAGAAGCCTGCAACCGCTACGCCCCGGATTTTTACCTGCTCGACGTCGAGACCGAGGTCGAGGGCAACTTCGGCGGTGCCCGCATGTTCCTGAATGAGCTCCTCCCGGCCGTGAGGGGTCTGCCGCTGGGACTGAACAGCTTCTGGAACGTGCGCCTGCACCCGACTTTCCCCTGGGCCGACTTCATGAAGGTGGTGGACTTCGTGTGCCCGCAGGTCTACGGGCATGGCGCCGATCCGGTCGCCAAGCTGATCGAATCCCAGCAAGCTTACACAGAAGTGCCGAACGCTCCCCATGTGCCCATGCCGGTGGTGGCCGGAGATATGCACACCTTCCGCGGTATGCGCCCGACCCCGGAACAGGTCATCCAGTTCCTGAGCGCTGCCGACGGCGATCCCTTCATCCAGGGCGTGATCATGTGGGCCGCAGACGGCACCCAAACCACACCTGATCTCTGGCAGGCCTTCTCACGCTTCGAGTGGAAGAACGGCGGGCGTACCATCCCAGCGCAGCCCATGGGCTGGGCCAAGGTCAAAATAGGCGGCGGCTTGTGGATACGCTCATCGCCGCAGGGCGCCAAGGTCGCCGGTCTTGCCAAGGGGGAGCTTGCTCCGATCTGGGCTCTTACCGATACGAGGTGGGGTGCCCTGACGCAGGCAGCCGATCAGTGGATCTTCCTCGGCAATCGGGACAACGTGGACACAACCTTGGACCTCTCTGGGGAGGCCTTGCCGCCGCCGACCGGGCTGGAACTGTACGAGGCTCGAGTTGCGCCCAGGCGCGGGCTCAATGTTCGCGATGCCATCGGCGGCCGCGTGCTGCGCGCCCTGCCCGTCAACACCAGTGTGCGGGTCTACGAGGAGAAGGATGGGTGGGCGCGTATCAATCCGGCGAAAACCGAGTGGGTCAGCGCCGCCTTCTTGAGCCGGCTCACTGCCTGATCCACAGCGTTAGCCCGCGCGTCCAGAACGGGGGGGAAAGCGTGACCGCTCGGTAACCCTGCGCCCGTGCATACTCTGAAAATGGAGTCTCCAGGCCGCCCAGGTCCTGGCGCTCAAAGCCCGCGTTCGGCGCCTCAAAGTCCACTAGGATCGCGTCCGGGGGGTACTTCGTCAGCAGCGCAGGCAGCTCCTGCGGCGAAGTGACCTCGTACTCAATGCGACGCTCTGGCGTGAGCAGCAGCGATGTGCGCCACGAGAATGGACCGGTCGCGGTGAAGGGATAGACTTCGTAGCCGGCTTCCAGCGGGATCATCGGCTGCAGCGTCAGGATCCGGCCGTCGGGCACGTGGTCTCGCAGTCGCACGGCAAGTTCGTGCACCTGCACGGGTGGCCACCGGGTTGGATCCCTCAACACGGCAAGCTCATCAATCGGATTCCTGAATCGGATGGTGGCTGCGGCAGCCACAAGCACCACCAGGGCGCCCACGGCGCGCGCCGCTCCTGCGAACCGATCGATCTTGAGCTCGAAGGCCGAAAGCAGCACGAACAGGAAGGGAACCGGCGCGGCGAAGTAGTGCAGCTGTGCCGGAGTGGGTGCGAAG
>JAZDHO010000153.1:0-13533 GCA_043805815.1 Chloroflexota bacterium | reverse complement strand
CATCTTGGAGCAGGACCTGCGCAGGAGGCTCAACGTGGCCAGACTCGAGGTCATGCGTATTTCACCCGTCTTGGGTGTCCACACCGGGCCAGGAATCGTCGGTGCCGCCGTGGTGCCCGCTGAGCTGATGACCGGCATCGGTTAGCTGTGACATAGCCCCGCGCCCCAGGAACAAGGACCTCCCGCGCCAGTGCGCGAGAGGTCTTTGCCTGGCAGGTTCAGCGGTCGGCGCGGGAACAGGAGCCGGTCACGCGGCTACTCCACGAAGGTTTCTACGTGCCCCCCATCCCGGTCATGGGTCACGTCGATGATCTTGCCGGTTACGCCCGAGCGCGCCGCCTCCATGAGATTGGACATGTCCACCCCCTCCGCCTCGGGGGCGAAGTGCGCACCGATCTTCATGCCGGCATCGATCAGGTCGATTGGGACCTGCACCGAGGCCTTTGAGCGGGCGGACGCAATGTCGGTTACTCGGATCCGCAGCCATCGGCCAGTACCTGCGCCACGCCCGGGCCCCGTGCGTCTGGCACCCCCCACTGTCTCCCCCAACGCAGACAGCAGCCTGACGCCTTCTTCCGCCGTGATCTTGTGTTCCTCGATCATCTTGAGGATCCGCAACCGCTCGTCCGAGTCTGCCATTCACTCGCCTCCACGACCCGCCGCCATCGTCGGTCAGGCCGCAGCGTCCGCTCATCACGCGATCGCAATCGCCTTCTGACGTCTCTCGATTCCAGTCAGAGTTCCCACGCCATCTGGACCGCCCCATTCTGGCGGGGCTTCCTTGCCCTCAGCGCTGCCTACCCCTCGCGCAGGGCCCGCATTGCTTCGTCGTCAAAGATCCTGCCCGCGTCCAGATCATTCAGTACCGCCCGACGCTTCGCCGCCGCCTCCGTAGCATCATCTCGCCGGGGTTCGAAACCCATGGCTCGAATTACGTCCTGCAATCGATTGCGTATCGTCGGATAGGAGAGACCGAGCTCGGCCTCCATGCGAGTGATCTTCCCCTCGCAGCGAACGAACGTTTCGACGAATTCCAATTGGTCAGACGTCAGGCCGGGAATTGCGCTGTTATTGAAGCGGCCTTCGATCCGCGTATCGCAGCTTTCGCACTGGTAGCGATCCACAACCAGGTCGCCACCGCATGCTGGACAGGTGTTTAGCAAGGCTCTCGTGCCGGGGCCGTGTTTCTCCACATACTACTCAGGATTTTTCGGTCTGTCACTCATCGTTTTTGAGATTCCTCATGGGCGACTCAAGAATCCGAAGTCCAGTTACGGATTGCCAGGCACAGCGCCGAGGCGCTCCGTGCCCCGGACGCCCAGGAGGCGAGGCTGTGCTCCCACCGCAGTCGTGGACCCTTGCGGGCTGGGCCGAAAAGCGTTCCTCGTCCGGCGGAAGAGGTCATTTCCAGGCATCCGAGGCCTTGACATCGAACGCATGTTCGTGTAACATTTGTAGCACAAATGAGCGAATTTAGGCTCAGGAGGCGCACATGATGATGGTTCGAAAGAGCAAGGGTTTGGGTGAACGCCACCAGCGCATCCTGGAATTCATACAGGACTACCAGCGCAAGCGCAAGCACCCCCCCTCCATCCGGGAGATCGGAGAAAGTTGCGGCATTTCCTCGACCTCGGTGGTCAACTACTACCTGGATCAGCTGGAAAAGAGCGGCCACATCGAGCGCGACCGCAAGATCTCACGCGGTCTCAGGGTGACTGGCCAGACCCCGATCGGCGAGATATTCCGGGTGCCCGTTCTGGGGCGCATCCAGGCCGGCGAACCCATTTTGGTCCCCGGCTCCGACTTCAACTACCTGGATCCCGATGAGTCTGTGGAGATTGCCGCCTCGCTCATGCCGCCTCGCGAGAAAGGCAAGGACCTCTTTGCCCTTGAGGTGCACGGCAACTCCATGGTCGATGCAATGGTGAACGACGGCGATATCGTCGTCATGAAGCCCGCCCAGGATGCGCGCAACGGCGATATGGTGGCCGTGTGGCTTCCGGAGCGCAGCGAAACCACGCTCAAGTACTTCTACAAGGAAAAGGACCGCTATCGCCTGCAGCCGGCCAACCCCACGATGAAACCGATCTACGTGGACAAGGGCGATCCGCTCGAGATCAAGGGCAAGGTTGTGATGGTGATCCGCAAAGTCGAGATGGTCTCTTAGCGTCATGGCTCGCAAGACAAAAAGGCCAGGTTCCGGTTCGGAACCTGGCCTTTTCATTACTTGATCTTGATTCGCCCTCGCGCCATCGACGGCGAGTGTGCCGCGCCTCCACCGCTGAGCTTGACGCGGCTCCGCTTGCGACCGCCTCCCAGAAGACGCGAGCCGGTCCCCAGCAGCAACGGAACAACCAGGAGTGCAAGCAGGCCAATGAGCAGACCGCCGAACAGCACCCACGACTGGCCGGCCACTTCAGGCAGAACTCCGCCCGGGTTGTACTTGGATTCAACTGTCACCGCCGCGCCCGCCAGCGAGACCGTCAGGTCGCGGTTCACGCCATCCCTGAGTGTCGCTGGCGAAATGTACGCGATGGCGTACTCGCTCTGCAGTTCGCGCCCGTACGATTCGAACAGCGCGCTCAACGCCGCCGCATCCCCTGCGAAGCTGTAACCGCCTCCGGCCCGCTGCGCCAGGGATCTTAGCCCGGCCTCATCCAGACCCGTCTGCGCTGTCGAGGTCGCATCGCCCAGGCCAATTGTCGAAATGGACAGGCCGCTCGGGCTGATGGCACTGATGACATCCTCCTCGTTGCGCGAACTGCTGTTGTCAAGGCCATCCGTCACGGCGATGATCGCCTTCCTTCCTTGCACGTCGCGCAGGATCTCCTCCGCCGCGAAAAGTGCATCGTACATCGCCGTGTCGCCTCCGGTCTGAATGCCATCGATCGCTTTCTTCAGCACATCGCGATCCTGCGTCAGGGGCTGGACGTAGGTCGTCCTCGTATTGTAGACCATCAGCCCCGCTTGATCCCCGGGCCGCATCTGGTCCACGTAGGCCCTGGCCGCGGCCCTGGCTCCATCGATCTTGCCGTTCTTATCCATGCTTCCGGAGACGTCCATCACCAGCATGGTCGTGAGCGGACCGATGCCGCCCTGTCCGCCTCCGCCGAAGCTCGTCGGCTGCATGGGTTTGCCGTTTTCGGAGATCCGGATCGTCGCCGGATCCACGCCCACCGGCTCTCCCGCTGCATTGGTGACCGAAATGTAGACCGTCACCTGCGGAAATTGCGAGTTGTCGACCTGCGTGATCCTGACCTGAAGTCCACTACCCTGCGCCATTGCGCCCGACACGGACGAAAGCCCCAGCGCCAGCGCCGAGCCAAGCAGAAGTATCGTTCGCCCAAAGCTTCGCATGCTTACCTCTTCTCGTGATACACGAGTTCCGTGTTGCCCATTCGAATACGTTGCCCGTTGGCCAGTCGCGCCTGTTCGATCTTCCGGTTGTTGATGAAAGTTCCGGACAGGCTCATGTCCTTGACCGTGAATTGACTGCCGTCGCCGTGAAGCATGGCATGTTGGGGAGCAATGTCCGGGTCGGGGAGCACGATTTCTGATTTCAGCGGCGAGCTCCCGATGGCGATGGACGGGCCCTTCGCATGCATGAACTTGTCCAGCATGAACTCCGTGCCCCTTAGCTTTCCTGTTGTGACCTCGAGCCACGCCCGACCCAGCGCCACCTCTACCAGCGAGATGAAAGCACCAACCGAGGCACCCAGCAGCACCAGTCCGGAGGCTTTGCCCGCTACCGGGTCCTGCAGGAAACCACGGACCGCCTCGAGTAGCAGCCCGCCAATCGCACCGCCGATGAATCCGCCCAGCATTCCCTTCCAGATCTGACTCTTACCAAAAACGCCTTCGGCCAGACCGATCAGCATGCCGAACAACGCCCATCCAAGAGCCCGGCCCGCGTAGCCTGCCCCCACCGTCTGGAAGAAGAATTCGCTCAGCGGTAGGCCGACTGCGCCGGCCATCATGCCGAGCAGCCCGCTCAACACGCCCGACTTCGCTGCCTGGACGACGTTCAGCGTCATCGCGCCCTCGGTGATGCCGATGAAGAGGCCCACGCACAGCCCCACCAGCGCGCCGACCAATGCCTCGCTCACATACAGGTTCGGGCCGAACGAGAGCCCCAGAAGGTTGCTGACCTGCCATCCGATTAGTCCGCCAATACCTCCCAGCACGGCATAGAAATACGTCCGCATACGTCTGCTCATCCTGCACTTTCTCCTTTCGCCTCTGCAAGCTGGCTGAGATTGTTCCAGTAGACCATGCTGCGGCCGTGGTTCCCATCCAGCTCGTAAAACCCAAAATATCGCATTGGATCCAGCAAGCCCTGCTTCTGCCGAACAAAGAAACCGCCTGTGGCCGATACCGGCTCTACCACCAGCGCCACCTGCCACGGTTCGGGAAAAAAATTGCGGTGCAGCCATGTGTCGTAGTGCGAGAGGAAGACGCCCATGCTCGGGTGCGTGTGGTACCAACCCACGATCTTCTGCCCCTTGTAGTTCGCGTCGATCTGGTCGTGGAGATCCACAAGGCTGTCCTGCGTGAACGTCAGGTACACGCTCCCTTGTCGTGTGTGTCGCGCCGGCAGGGCGTGCTCCACCACGATGAACTGCTGGTCATCATCGCCCCTGCACCACTGCCCCAGCAGGATGCCTCCGACCTCGTTCTTCATGTCGCTCACGGAGTGCACGCAGATGCGACTGTAGGCCGGCTGCGACACAAACACCGTTACCAGCGGTTCCAGGCCGGTATCGTCATGGGGCGAATTCCAGCGGCTGGCCTTGTTCACGGGGATCGGTGTGCTGATCGGCTGGATCATGTCGGACTCTGACACTTGGATGTTGAGCATCGATGACATGTGGGTGTTCCTCCCTCGCCCGCCCGCGGCGAAGCGGACGGGCGAGGGAGAATTTCTGCCGACCTATCCCGCCGTGACGTCGGCCGTCATCATCAGCCGGTCGTTCTGCGGGATGCCGGCCTGCGAGAGCGTCTCCTCCTCTTTGAGCTCACGGCCCAGCGCCTTGCTGTCCAGACGATAGGACATTGCGCGTCCATCCGGGCCCGTGACGGGCAGCTCCAGCGAGGTGGTGAGCTCAGGCAGCAGCTCCTTCACCGGCACGTCGTCGGGAACCTCCGCATTACGTGTTCCTCCCGAGGGGAGCACTAGGGTGACAGGCATATCTGGCATGACTAATCTCCTTTCGATATCTGATTCGACTGACTTCCTGCCGCTCAACCGCTGTCGATCACGCGGGGAAATCCCTATTTAATGCGCACCTTGGGCCTGGGCTTGACCATCGTGCCCGTGTCCTTCGGCTTGCTGCCTGTGCTGACTGCCTTCGGCTTGATGCTGATGGAGATGCCCTTTGCGGCGGGCACTGACCCGATGCTGGCTGCAGGCTTCGGGGCGGGCTTGGCCCCGATAGCGGGTGCCCACGTGGCGGGGGCTGCACTGGGCGAAAGCCTGATGCCCGGTTTCTTCTTTTCCTCGCCCGGCGCTCCCGCGTTGAACTTGACACGCTCCGGACGCATCAGCTCGCGAGGGTCAACCGGGAACACATTGGGATGCGTCTTTCGATACTCACGGCTCCAGCGGGCCGCCTCCGGGTCCCACGGGAACGGCGGTTTCGTGGGATCGTCGTGATAGTTCTTGTATTGCAGCATCTCGCCCAGCATGATCACCAGTCTGTCCAGCGAACGGCTCGCCGTCCACCAGGCCGCATCGATGCATACGCTTCCGTTCAGGTGATTAATGTTGGGATGCCATATCGGCGTCAACCATTTCATGCCCGGCCAGCGCTGCGGGTATTGGTTGTGCAGATAGACTTCCACCTGGTGATGCTCGCTAAAGAGCGGATTCCCCTGACGATCCACGTTGGAAATGCTCTTACACTTGAAGGTGACGATGTAGCGCTCCGGGGGCAGGTTCGGCCGCGGCGACTGTGCCACGAAGCTGATCAGATTGGTGCGACCGGCCAGCTCCTGCATCAGCTCGTAATCGCCCCGCAGACGCCGCATGCGCGGGCTTTCCGCAACCACGCTTGAGCCGGCGCCCGCGGTGATATCCGCCGTTAAGACCAGTCGGTCGTTCTGTGGGACGGATGCCGCGGACAGCGTCTCGTCTTCCTTTAGCTCCCTGCCCAGGGCCTTGCTGTCAAGCCGGTAGGTCATCGGGCGCCCATCGGGTCCAACCGTCGGCAGCTCAAGCAGGCTCGTGAGTTCAGGCAGCAGTTCGCGTACGACAACGTCGCCCGGCACTTCCGCCGCACGCGCGCCTCCGCTTGGCAGCACGAGCGTGACATTCAGATCGCTCATTCGCTTCCCTCCAGATCCTAGCCGTTCAGGTGCGGCACCTGGCACGTACCGGTGATATCCCAACAATCCTTATGGTGCAGCGTGTGGCACACGGGGCACTCGACTGAGCCGCGAATGTCGTCGCGCTTGATGTCCTCGAGGCAGTACGGACAACGGTGCTCTTCGTACGCAGCCAGTTGGACTGCCAGCCGCCTGCGGAAAAGGCTGCGGCTCCGACCGCCCGCGCTTCTCGGCCGGATGGCGATCACCTTCGACACGAAGGGCCGGCCGATCTTCTTCCGTCGGATCACGGGGCGTGACCTGCTGCGTGTGATGGGCCTCCCCGTCGCCGCTGAGGTGGTCGGCGCGACCAACATGCGGACGGGTGCCGCTGCTTCGGCAATTGGGTTGGACCGGCGGGCTCGCCCAGGCTGGCTGGCCATCAACCGCGGTCCCCCGCGCCAGGCCCTAAGGGCGATCCACGAGACATCCATCGCGATCACCATGTGTGCAGCGTCCAATAGGTCCGTTGGGCTGTTGCCCGGCAGCAGCGGGACGCGCAGGCCGACGCCCACCGAAGCAAGCCAGTTCACGCGGATGAGTTGCAGATGCAGGGGCCCGATCCCGCTCCGGGCACTCGTGAGAAAGCCGAGCAGCACCAGGCCGACGATCGACAGCGAGGCCGAAACTACCGCTCGGATCAGCCAGTGCCTGCTCCGTAGAACCCAGCGGCTTCCGAATCCCATCACGGCCCCAATGCTGCCGTCCGCCAACAGGTTGAACATAAGCAGCGGCGCGGGGTGGCCTCGTTGGAGCAAGAGCACCAATCCAAGCGCCAGCACCACCACCAGCAGCAGCAGGAGGGAGACCTTGCGCATCAGGTGCCATGGCTCCGCAGTTCGCGCAGACCTGTGCATGCCCATGGAATCGGCCCTCGACATCATGCTTCCAGCCGCCTCAGCCGCGCAGTCTCACTCGGCCGGCCGACACACGGACCGCCGGTTCCTTGAGCTTTACGTCGCCCTTCAACCGCACCCGCCTCTCCTCGCCCTTCCTGGCCGGCGGCGCGATCCGCGTCGATTCAAAGTGGCGAAAGTGAAGCGTGTCCGGCAGGTCTCCGGTCAGTTCATAGAATCGGTACTGGACGCCGTTTTGCGCTTTCACGATGTGCAGGGGCGGCACTCCCACGCTGGCAAGCGTCCGATGCAGATACGCCTCTTCCCCGGAGATCACGTGTGTCAGCGTGGATTCTCGCAGCACTCCGCAGGTCGGACAGTGGCCGGCCTCGAAGCTCACCTCGCTGAGCGGGCGCAGGATTTGCTCCACCGTATGATCGTTCGGACACTCCAGCTGCGTGATCAATTCCTGATCGAGCTCCAGCATCGCGTCCGGCCCGAGGTCGGCGCGTGCAATCCGCAGGAGATCCCCCAGCGTCGTTCGCTCGGCCCGCGCCGGCAGCTCTGTGATCTCTCCATACGTCCAGTGGCTCTCGCAGTCCTCGCGCGGCGAGTACGCCGTTGTATGCATTTCGTTGACCATCCCGTTGAAGTGCGTGACCTTGCCGGGTTCGACGGGCATGCCGTTGATCAGCTTCAGCGTCTCCTGTGACTGCATGCCGCCGATAATGGAGGCGATCGTGGGTGTGGTCGGCACCTTTCCCAGCAGGATGTTCTGTCGCGCCAGCAGCGGGCATGAGTAGCGCAACGAAAGATCGCGCAGCGCCTGCTCCGTCAGCGTGCACTCGTAGCAGGCTCCCTGCCCCGGGACAAACACGCGCATCAAGCCCAGCAGCTCCTGGATCGCGCCATCCACCCAGGGCTTGTTCACCCAGTAGCACAAGCGGTTCACTGCCAGCCGCGCTTCCCGATTGTCGAGGCAGCCGACGATCACATCCATTCGGCGTATGATCCCCAGCCCCAGCTCGGACGTTACATCGCCATTCATGTATTGCACGTGCACATCCGGGTTGATCGATTTCGCGCGCGCCGCAGCGATCTCGGCCTTGCTGCGGTTGTTATCTCCCTCGCGAAACAGGATGGATCGGCTCAGGTTGGCCGCCTCCACCTTGTCAAAATCAATGATGAACAGGTGCCCAATACCCATCAGCGCCAGGTTCTTGATCACCTCGTTTCCGAGAGCGCCGGCGCCCACCACCATCACTTTGGCGTTCTGCACTTTCTCCCGTTCCCACCACGAAATGAACTCGAAGGTGCCCAACCTATCCTTCCTCAGGTTGGGGATGTGGATCGGTTTTCCGGCCGCGATCGGCACGCGCAGCGGCCCCGTCAGCGGCTCGCTGGTCGCTTGTCGCGCTTCCAGCTGGCCCGCCGAACCCGCCATCTCGCGCGCCTGGGCCATGTTCGACTCGTTCATGCTGCGTGCGAACCAGCCAACGTGCGGACGGGACTCAATCAACCGGCTTTCTTCCAGGCGCTTTAGTGCCTCGCGCAGCGTTGATCGGCTGATGCCCAGTTGGTTCATCAGGTCGCGCTCCGGCGGCAATTGTGTCCCCGGAGGCAGACTGCCATCCAGAATGGAGGCTGCCAGCTTGCCCGCGGCAGTCTCAGGCAGCGATTTGTGGGTGATGCGCTGTATCTTCATGGATGCTCGTGGTATGGTGGTCAGACCAAGATACCGTCAGTATAGGGGGGTTGCTCCTCCGAGTCACTGGGCCATCGGTACTAGACGAGATCCTGGTTTGCGACGCGATTGCCAGGGCACTGGATTCTTTGGACGAGCCGTCGTCGTGGGTGTTCTCCGCCCAGGCAGCACGTAGCGCCTTTCCAAAGCAAAAAGGACGACTCTCTCGAGTCGTCCTTTTGCGGTTTTCAGGCGTTCTACTTCAATTCGACCTGAGCGCCGGCTTCCTCCAATTTCTTCTTGGCCTCGTTGGCGGCGTCCTTGCCAACTGCGGAAAGCACCTTGCCTCCCGCGGTCTCGGCCAGGGTCTTGGCCTCGCCCAGGCCCAGGCTCGTGAGTTGGCGAATGACCTTGATCACGTCGATCTTCTTGGCGCCCGCGTCCTTGATGATGACGTCGAACTCGGTCTTCTCCTCCACGGCCTCAGCCGGGGCGCCGCCGCCGGCGGCGACGGCAGCCATCGCCACGGGCGCGGCAGCCGAGACTCCCCACTTTTCTTCCAGCGCCTTCACCAGTTCCGCGGCCTCCAGCACCGAGAGCGTGCTCAGTGCTTCCACCAATTTCTCAAGATTTGCAGCCATTCCTGATTACTCCTTTCTTACCCTTCTTGATTCCGTTTTCGTCGTTCCTTCAGACGAATCTAATTTCGGCTAGCTGGCGGCCGGCGCCTTCTCCGAGTACGCCCGGAAAACCGCGGCCAGGGAGCGCGCCGGTTCGGCGATCGTGCGGACCAGCTTTCCGGCCGGGGCCTGCAGTGTGCCGAGCAGTCGCGCGCGCACGACCGGCAGTGGCGGCAGCTCGGACAGGGCCTTGACCTGCGTCGCATCCAGCAACTGCCCGCCCATGAAGCCCGCCTTGACCTTCACGAAGCTCATGGCCTTGGTGGCATCTGCGAGCGCCTTGGCGGTGGCTGCCGGGTCGCTCAACGCGAACGACATGGCCGACGACTTCAGCAGGGCCTCATCCGGCAGGCTCATGCCCTGGTCCTTCAGGGCACGCCGCAGGAGTGTGTTCTTGACAACATGGAACTCGCCGCCGGCCTCACGCACCTTCGCGCGGATCGCATCCATGTCCTTCATCCTGGCGCCCGTGTACTCGATCAGGATCACGGCTTGACTGCGCTTGAGCCAGTCTGTGTACGTCGCCAGAATCTCGTCCTTACGCTTTCTTGTTAGTGCCAACGTGTACTCACCTCCTTTCAATCGAAAAGTCCTTGCCACTTCAGCAGGCAAAGACTTTCGAAGCAGCCCATGGGGCTGAACTTGGCTGGAAGTCTCCACCTGGACAGGATATTAAGCGGCGCTGGGCGCCACACCCGCCGTCATTGGCGAAGCGGCTTGTTGCTTGTACCAGGTATGTTCCTGGTGCGGTTACGAGTATCGCTACTCGGTAGCCTCCACTGCCAGGGCGGCGTTGGGATCGATCTTGATCCCGGGGCCCATCGTCGAGTTCACCACGATGCGCTTGATGTACGCGCCCTTGGCGCCGGATGGACGCGCTTTCCCGATCGCTTCCATCAGCGCCGCGAAATTCTCATACAGCTTCTGGGCATCGAAGGACGCCTTGCCGATGACCACATGGATGTTGGCGGTCTTGTCGAGGCGGAATTCGACCCGCCCCGCCTTGGCTTCCTTCACCGCCCGGTCGACGTCCTGCGGCGGGACCACGGTGCCGGCCTTGGGATTGGGCATCAGCCCGCGCGGGCCCAGCACCCGGCCCAGGCGGCCCACCTTGCCCATCATGTCCGGCGTGGCGATGGCAACATCGAAATCCATCATGCCGCCTTCGATCTTCTTCAGCGTCTCATCGTCATCAGCGACGAGATCTGCGCCCGCCGCACGCGCTGCCGCAGCGCCTTCGCCTCCGGCGAAGACGAGCACGCGCACGGTCTTGCCCAACCCGTGAGGCAGCACGACCACATCCCGCAGCTGTTGATCGGCCTGGCGCGGGTCCAGCGCGGTTCGCATGTGGACCTCGACGCTGGCATCGAACTTCGTGTATGCCGTCTCTTTTGCCAGCGCCACGCCTTCCTGCGGGGAATACTGTTTGTTGAGATCGACTTTGGCCAGCGCGGCCCTGTAGTTCTTTCCTGGCTTAGACATCATGTCCTCCGTGGTATTGGCGGGCCCGAAGACCCTCCCACTGTTCAGTCCTCAACGGTGATCCCCATCGAGCGCGCTGTTCCCTCGACCTGCTTCATGGCACCTTCGATGTTGACCGCGTTCAGGTCCTTCATCTTGACCTCAGCGATTTCGCGCACCTGCTTGCGAGTCACGCTGCCAACCTTTTCCTTGTTCGGAACGCCGGATCCTTTCGGGATTCCGGCCGCCTTGCGCAGCAGAACCGCGGCCGGCGGCGTCTTGAGCACGAAGGTGAATGAGCCGTCGCTGTAGACCGTGATCTCAGCCGGGATCACCTCGCCGGAACGATTCCCCGTCCGGGCGTTGTACTCCTTGCAGAACGCCATGATGTTGATGCCGTGCCCCGCCAGCGCAGGGCCCACGGGCGGCGCCGGGTTCGCCTTGCCGGCCTCCAGCTGCAGCCGAACGATTGCCTTGAGTTTCTTTGCCATGCTCGATCACTCCTTGTACCGGCATGTTCGTCCGGTACCGTGGTTTTGACGGGCGATGGATGGGTCGCCCTCCCACATCTCAGCGGCGCCTCGTGCTGCCGCTGCTTATGCCTTCTCCACTTGCAGGAAGTCCAGCTCCACGGGCGTCTCGCGCCCGAAGAACGACACCATGACGCGCACTTTGGTGCGCTCCATGTCGATGTCCGCCACGGTGCCGCGGAAGTCGTTGAATGGGCCGTCGACGATGCGCACGCGCTCGTTAACCTTGAAGGACACCTTGACGGCCGGCGCATCCGACTCCATGCGTTTGATAATCTGCGACACCTCTTCGGGCCGCAGCGGCGTGGGCAGGTTGCCCATGCCGACAAACCCGGTCACTCCCGGCGTATTGCGCACGACATACCAAGATTCCTCGGACAGCGTCATGTTGACCAGCACATATCCGGGGAAGATGTGGCGTTCCACGGTGCGGCGTTTCCCCTCTTTGACCTCGATCTCCTCCTGGGTCGGGATGACCACGTCGAAGATGCGGTCCTTCATTCCCATGGTCTCGATGCGCTGCTCGAGGTTGTGGCGCACCTTGTTCTCGTAGCCCGAATAGCAGTGGATCACGTACCAGGCCGGCTCAGTGCCGCCGTCCACCGGAACGTCTCCCTGAGGCAGCCGTCCACGCCTCAGACCTTCGGCCGCGGCCGCTCGGTGCTCCTGGGCCGGGGACTGTGCGGGTGCCGCAGGAGCTTCGCTCTCCACGGATTCGATGGGGCTCTCAGCGGCCTCTGCCAAGGCGGGCTCGGATGCGGCCTCGTCCAACACCGGCTCCTTGGCCTCTTCTGCAATTTCGTCCGCGGCAGCCTGCGGCCGCTCGGATTCGCCCTCGGCTTCAGGAGAGGGCACGGAAGCCTCCACCGCGGGGGCCTCTTCTGCTGCAGTATCCGTCTGCACGGCCGCCTCGGCGGGCGCCTCGACGGGCGTCTCGTCAACGGCATGGATCTCAGCATGAGGCAAGTATTGGCTCTCGCCGGATTCGCGCGTCGAATCAACCATGGAAGGCACCGCCTCCTCGGTCGGTTCGACTTGCTCTGGAAGCGGCGCCTGGTCGGCCCGCTCTTCGGCTTCGCGCTCGTCCATCAAATCCTCTTACCTGTCAATCCTTGATCCCTTCCGCCCGCTAGATGCCCAGGATGAAGTTCAGGAAGATATTGGCGCCCCAGTCCACCGCGCCCAGGAAGATGCCAATTACGAACATCACGATGATCACCAGGATGGTCAACTGCCGGGCTTCCGGCCACGTGGGCCACGAGACCTTGTGCAACTCACCGGACGTCTCGGTGAAGTAGCGCTGGATCGCATTCTGTTTCTTGCCTCTGTCCGCCACGTTCGTTCTCCTTGGGCACTGAGCGCGCCCGGCAACTGCGCTGCCTGCATCTTACGGCTAAAACGCCGCCCCTCGAGACGGCGTTGCCTCTGCAGGCCAGGAAGGACTCGAACCCTCAACCGCTCGTTTTGGAGACGAGTGCTCTACCAATTGAGCTACTGGCCTTCGTCAGTCCGATAGTCGTCTAGTTTCGTAGTCTCGCGGTTACCTCGTCCGTTCGTCTGGCCGCATCCTGTAACAAAGCGCCTGCGGGGACAACCCATCGGCACTTTCCAATTAGCGAACCATGCACTACCAATTAGCCAACCACCCTGCTACTTCGTTTCGCGATGGATGCGGTGCGTCCGGCATCGCGGGCAGTACTTCTTCAACTCCAACCGGTTTGGATCGTTGCGCCGGTTCTTCTCGGTCGTATACGTCCGCTCCTTGCATTCGCTGCATTGCAGCGTGACCACCGGGCGAACGTCCTTTCTCTTGGAAGCCATTTGCTACACCTTGCTTTCCTATGTGATGATCTTGGTGACGACGCCCGCGCCGACGGTCAGGCCGCCTTCGCGGATGGCGAACTTGGAGCCCTGCTCCAGCGCCACCGGCACGATCAACTGCACCGTCAGGTTCACGTCGTCCCCCGGCATCACCATCT
>JAZDHO010000152.1:0-40425 GCA_043805815.1 Chloroflexota bacterium | reverse complement strand
GGCTGGTATTTCTCGATCAGCTCCAGCACAGCGTGGCTGCCTACAGGCACAAGGGAGCGGCCAGCGTACGCCGGGCGCATGTCGCGGGTCAGCTCGGGGGCCTCGTCCAGCCCGCTGCCATAGGGCGGGTTATGCAGATTGAAGACCGAGTTCTTCACGTTCTTCAGCTGATCGATCATGACCTGGATGCGCTGCCGCAGCTGATCCTCGGATTCCTCGCGATGCGTATGCCAGGGCGTCGGGGTCGACCAGCCGGCATTGATCATCTCATGATGCTCGTCGAGCGGGATGATCTTGCCCTCCACAAGCTCCACATGCCTGGACCGCTGGATCACGGCGTCCACCTCGAACATATCGTCATTGCCGGGGCAGACGAAGCAGCGCAAGCCCGTGCCCTCAAGCTTGGCGTCGGCATACTCCATCCAGCGCTGCATGGTGGCGATGGCTTCCTGCAGGAACAGCTCATCCGAACGCCCGGGGGTCGCCGAGAGGGCCTGGACCTCGTCAGGATCGGTGACATAGGGATAGTAGCCGCGGTTTTGGATGGTGGCAACCATCTTGTCGACCTCCGCCTGAGACTCCAGAATGGTCTCCTGATCCAGCAATGTGACCTTGTACCGTCCGCTACCCTGCGCGATGATGGGGACGATAGCCTTTCCCGTCATATCGCCGCCCAGTATCAAGACGCTGGCCTCATAGAACTTGCCCGCATTGATGAACTTCTTCCAGCATATCTCCGATCCATGAACGTCAGTGGCAAAGAACAGGTTCATCCGGCATCCTTGTCTGGGTGAGGCGGTGACCTACCAGCCCTCCGGCATCCGCAGGTCCCCGGGCACAAGATCCGTGAATTCAGCCCGGATGCGTGCCTCGACGTCCGCCGGGAAGACGGCGGGATTGGCGTGCGCAAGGATATCGCGAACCCGCTGCAGGGCGCGAGCGTGCGTGTCGAGGGCACCCCCACCCTCCCACTGGGCTCGAGCATGCCGGTCGGCAAGGGTTGTCAGCAAGGCCGTGGTCTTCATGCGCTTCACGGTTTGTGGATGGATCATGAACGAACCCCCTGGGCCGATCTCAGCGATCACGTCGAGAGCCAGGTCTGCTTCGGAGAACTCGAGCCCGCGCTTCATCCTCTTTAGCATGAGGGAGATCTCGTCGTCAATGACCGCCTTGGCGAAGTCAAAGACCTTCAGGGCGTCCAGCAACCCGCCCATGTTCAGCATGTCGACGCCCGCCAACAGGCCGGCAACCACAGACATGCCGGTCTCGTAACCCGACTGTGCATCGTTCAGTTTGGCGTTGGTGAGGCCGATATAGCCGCCGCAGGGAACATTGTAGAAGTGTGCCATCTGGGCGAAGGCCATGTGCAACATACCACATTCGATTCCGCCGGAGGCATAGGCGCCGGTGCGCATGTCCGCAACCGTGGGTAGCGTGGCGTAGATGAGCGGGGTTTGCGGCTGGATCATCTGCATCAGGATGGCCGCGGCCAGGAATTCCGCGTTGCCCTGGGCCAGAGTGCCCACCAGCGGCATCGGCGAGGTGAGGCCCCCGTTTGGCACGATGCTCGGATAGACGGGCCACCTCTCCTCCACGAAGAACATCAGCATCTCGGTGGATGACATGTCCATCGTGAGAGGTGAGACCACGGGGCAGAAGTGGTGCGTGATAAACGGGTGCGCGCGATAGGCGGCGTCACCGCCGGCAACCAGGCTCCCGAGCTTGAGGATCGAGGCCGCGTCCTCAAGATCACGGCTCGTAATCCGCACAGGTTTCAGGCAGTGCTTCAGCGCCGGGTACAGGCGGGCCACCGAGAAGTGTCCCGCCGCTGCATCGTCCGCCAGCGTAGATACAGAGAAGACATCGTATCCGGGAAGCTGATTGACCAGATGCGCGATGCGGGCGATATCGTCGGACCTCGAACGCCGCTCGCGGCCGGTCACAGGGTCGATGATGTCCGGGGCGGAACTGCCGGTCACGACAACTGGGCCGTCCCGCGGGAGGGTGCGATCGTACTTGGGATCGCGGCCCAGGAAGGTGAAGGTCGGCGGCAGCATGCTGCGGAATTGCTCAACGACAGGGCGCGGGAACTTGACCGACTGGGTCTTGTTATCCACACGGCAGCCATGCTTTTCAAACACAGCGCGCGCCTTCTGATGACGGACGAGGAGCCCGACGTTCTCGAGGATCTCGAGCGAGGCGGCGTGCACCTGCTCAACCTGCTGCCCTGAGAGAAGAGTCGCGAAAGCGCTCACGGAATGGCTTCCCGGCCCAGGTCGGTTTCGGCCAACTGCAGCAACTCCAGCTTAAGCTGGGCTGCGGTGGCGGAGATCTGATCAACCGGGAACATCTCAAGACCGGCCCGCGAAACCTTCAGCGATGCAGCGGCCGTGGCAAATTGCAGAGAGTCGCGGAAGCTCCAGCCCTTCAAGAAACCGTAGATGTAGCCGGCAGAAAAAGTGGCGCCGGCGCCGCAACCGTCGACCGGTTCCACCCTTGGTGCGTACACGCGAATGGCTTCGTTCCCCTGAAGTGCGAGGCAGCCTTCGCCGGCCAGTGTGATGATCGCTGTCCTTACGCCGGTGCGCAGAAGCTTGCGGGCAACCTCAAGGGGCGCTTCGTGGCCGAGCTGCGCAGCGTCGGTTACAGCCTGGCAGATGGTGGCACGGCTCCCATAGCGCTCCAGCAGTTGCGGATCGACGTGACCGTGTTCGAAGTTCAAGAAGACCGGAATGCCGAGGCGGAGGGCCTCATCCATGGCACGGACGATGTGATCTCCGTCGTACCAATCAACGTAAAGGATCTGTGCACCACGGAGCGGCGAAAGATCTGCGGTGTCGAGCGTGTCCAGGATCTGCGACGAGCGCTGCCAAAAGTACGTCCGGGCGCCGCCGCTGTCGGAGACATCGACTTCGACAGGCGTCCTGAAGTCCGTGGTGAAGCGGATGTCCGCCTGCACATCCCATTCCTCGAGCTGGTGTGCAAGCCTGTGGCCGCGTGAATCATCGCCCACAGCGGTTCCGATGATTGCAGATGGCAAGCCCCACTGGCGCAGCAGGCAGGCAACGATGGCCGCGTCATCAAATATGAACTCGCTAACCTCCTTAATGACCGCGCCGGTGTTGTGCTCGGGCAGGTGATCCACCACGGCGATCACCACCGGGGTCAACATGCCGAAACCCACATAGGAGGGCGGCGAGGATTTCATGGCGGCGCGCTATCCGATTGCCATGTTCATTTGATTCAAGTACCAGCGCAGGAAACGATCCAAGTTGTACTCCTTGTACGCCGACAAGGGCCCGGGTGTATAGGCGCGCGAGTTGACACCACGCTGTTGATTGACACAGATGCCCCAGTCCTGCTCGGCCGTGAACAGCCAGAACGGCAGTAGTCGGTCGAGTTCGTAGTCCTTGCCTTCTTCGGCTTTCTCGTCAACCAGCCATGTCATCTGGATCTGCGTGTTGTACAGGCCCTTGGGCGTCAACCGGACGGCGACGCCGTGATCACAGCTGGCATGGTTCCAGAAGTTGGGCAGCATGCGCAGGCGAAGGGTGCCCACGTCGGCCGCCTCGGTGTAGTCGCCCATCAGAGGCGCGACCTGTTTGCCGTCGAGAGACTCGGTGACGAAGCCGTCCACGAGCGGCGTGCGGTTGGCCGACCACCAGATGTCATTCTCCGGATCCGGGAATTCGGTCAGGCCGGCCTCGTGTCGGGTGACGGCCAATCCTTGGTCCGCCCATTTGGCTTCACTGCGCGCTGTGACCGCGGCCAGCTGCGTTGCAATGCGCTCGATCGTATCATCGGCGTTGTAGTGGTCGAAGTTGGCCCTGGTGTACTGGGGGTGGTTTACATTGCAGTGATAACACTCGCGGTTGTTCTCCCAGACGAGCTTCCAATTGGCAGCAACGTCGAAGTCCATCTGCTTGGCCACCTTGGCGCGCCCCAGACCCTGGGGGCGCGCTGCCGCAGCGAAGGTCGCGTATGCCGGCTCGAAATCCGGTGGCTCCTGCGCAAGGCTGACGAAGATCAGACCCTCAACCTCGCGGGCGCGGGCCGAGTGCAGACCGAGCTGTGATTTGTCCAGGCCCTCCTGCATACCGCGCCAGAGAAGCAGGCGGCCGTCCAGGTCGTACGTCCATTGGTGATACGGGCATATGAATCGCTTGACGCTACCGTGGTCGGCCTCACAGATGATGGAGCCACGATGACGACACACGTTGTACAGTGCGTGCACCTGGCCGTCATGGGCGCGCACGATGATCACCGAGTCGCCATCGACGTCATACAGGAAGTAGTCGCCGGGCCTGGGGATCTGGCAAGAATGGCCCGCGAACAGCCACCCCAAGCGCCAGATGAAATCCATCTCGGCGCGATAGACGAGTGAGTCGTGATACAGGTCGCGCGGCAGCCCGTAGCCAGGGCGCTTCTGCGCCAGAGCTTGTTTGAGGTGCAGCATCTCAGCAGCGGACAGCGATAACATGCAAAGTTCTCCCTTTCAACAACTCTAAGCGTACGCGCAGGCTGTGCGGTAGTCCATGGTACACGGCAGTCCCGGGGCAATGGAGGTCATGCGCCATCAGGCCCTGAGTCTCTCGCCCTTGGGGTCAAGCAGAACCGTCGCCGTAACCTGGGCCGGCCGCCGACCTTCGAGAAGGTCGACTTCAAGGCGCGTACCGCGCCTGGCGAGCTCCATGGGCAGGTAGGCGTACAGGATACTCTTCTCTAGAGTGTACCCAAACCCCCCGCTGCGAACGCGGGTGATCACCTTGCCGTCATGGTAGACGGCTTCGCCTCCGTAGATCTGGGTGAACTCGTCTCCATCCAGGACCATGGTGCACAGCTTGCGCTTAAGCCCGGCGGCCTTGGCTCGAACGAGGGCGTCCTTACCGATGAAGGACTTCTTTTCGAGGCTGACGCAGAATCCCAGGCCGCCTTCGTATGGCGTCTCGAGAGGCGTCACGTCGGCGGTGTAGTAGCGATATCCCTTCTCCAACCGCAGGGAATCCAGGACCTTGTAGCCGCCAACCTCGATGCCGAACTCGGCACCCGCGGTCATGAGGACGTCCCACACAGGCTCGGCGCGCTGCGGCGGGACATAGAGCTCCCATCCCAGTTCACCCACGTAACTTACGCGCTGCGCCCAGACGTCCGTCCCGTTCATATCGATGATCGCGGCATGCAGGTAGGGAAAGGCCTTGTTGGACATGTCGACCGTCGTCACCTTCTGCAACACGTCCCGGGCTCTGGGGCCCCACAAGGCGAAGCAGGCATAGTCCATCGTAATGTCGCGCACGGTGACGGCGCCATCCTCGGGTTTGTGGTGCATGCGAAGCCAGGCCAGGTCGTTGCCGATGAAGGCCGATCCGGTTATCACCCGGAACAGATCCGGGCCGAGGCGCGTTACAGTCAGGTCGGCCTCCACGCCGCCGCGGGTGTTGAGGAACTGGCAGTAGGTGGCGCTGCCGACCGGCTTATCCATGTCCGCGTCGGCGACGCGCTGCAGCAACGCCAAGGCGCCCGGGCCGCTGACCTCGATCTTGCCGAACGAAGTAAGGTCAAATAGCGCGACGCGTTCGCGCGTTGCACGGTGCTCCTCCCCGACGCGCTCGAAAAACGGCGGCTTGTTCCAGCCCCATTCGCGCTGATCGGCGCCAGCGCGACGCGCGGGCTCGCCAGGCTGGAAGTAGTTGACGCGTTCCCAGCCGAACTTTTCGCCAAAGACCGCACCCCGCTCCTGCAGCCGCGAGTGAACAGGACTGACACGGTGAGGGCGCGCCCATTCGTTCTCGTCATGCGGGAAGCGCAAGCGATAGTAGTACTTCACACCCTCACGTGTGCGCTCAGCAGCATAGTAGGGGCTGGCATAGTAGTCACCGAAGCGCGTGGCGCGAAATCCATAAACGTCGAGCGACGGCTCGCCCTCCACGATCCACTCGGCCATGAGCTTGCCGATGCCGCCCGCACCGCCGTATCCATTCAGGGACATACCAGCCGCGATCCACATGCCGCGCGCGCCCGCCATTGGACCCAGGAGCGGCTGGCAATCCGGCGTGTAGGCGCCGGGATGGCAGACAAGGGTGATGATGCCCGCCCTGTCCAGAAACGGGATACGACGGATGGCGCCTTCGAGCAACTGCTCAAAACGGTCGAAGTCCGGGGGAAGGGCGGTTCCGCCGTGCTCCCACGGTGCTCCATCAATCCAGCGGGCGAGCGGATTGGGCTCGTAGCCCCCGATCACCAGGCCGCCCTGCTCTTCGCGCATGTAGACCAGATTGTCGGGATCCCGCAGGCACGGTGTCTTGTGCGGGAACTCGCTCCCGGGGACGGCCTTCAGGGCGATATGCTGATGGTCCACAGGTGTGGTCGGGAGATGGAGGCCCGCCATGGCCGCAACGCGCGGCGCCCACATGCCGGCGGCATTCACGACGATCTGGCTCCTCACAACGCCATGATCAGTGATGACGCGCTCCACTTCACCTTTGGGCGACAGCTCGATGGCAGTGACGCGCACGCCGGTGTGGACCGTCACCCCCATCTCCTTCGCAAAGCGCACCATACTGGTGGTCGTGGTGTACGGATCCAAGTGGCCGTCGCGCGGCAGGTAGATCGCACCGTACAGGTTGTCCGGACTCAGCTGCGGCATGATCTTCACGGCTTCCTGTGGGGAGATGACTTCCACATCCATCCCGATGGCCTTGGCGCGGCTTACACTTCGCTGCAACTCCTTGAACTGATCCGGGCTGGAGGCCACGCGCAGACTGCCGACATGATCGAACAGGCCCAGGCTGCTGTACAGCTCAATGCTGTACTTACGGAACTGCATGAGCGTCTGGGATGTCGCAAACTGAGTGACAAGCCCCGCCGCGTGGGATGATTCGCCGCTGGCGATCTCTCCCTTCTCGAATAGTATGACGTCGGTCCAGCCCAGCTTCGCCAAATGGTACGCGATCTGCGCGCCGACAATTCCCCCGCCCACAATGACCACCTGCGCTTGATCCTTCATTTCCTAGATCGCCTTTCTCAAAGGAATTCCTCTCCTGAGGCGCCGACGAACATCGACCTCCCGGGAGCGCCGTGCCTCATCCCTCTAGGTTTGAACGTCCTCGAGCCAACGCGGGAACTCCGCAGAATCCATCTTGTGCACCGCTCTTCCCCAGCGTTCGACGGCCCAGCCCCAGAAGTCGAAATCAATCTTCGATATCTGCGCCTGGATGGCTGCCCACAGGCCCCAGCCCACATCCGACATGATCATGTTGAGCTGCATGCGCGCAAGCATGGTTTCAGTGGGTGAGCCGAAGTACGCGCCACACACCTCACGCAATTGCTCCGCGTCGTATTCGAGCTCCTGACAGGTGTTGCCAAGCTCGAAGCATGGATCGTTGTTGCCGCTGTATTCGTAGTCGATGAGCCGCAAAGCTCCATCAACCTGCATATAGTTCTCGGCCAACAGGTCATTGTGGCACGGCACCGTGGGCAATGGTCGGACGCCCATGGCCTCTTCAATCCGCTTGAGGGCATCGTTTCGTTCAAGATAGCCCTCGGGGATGCGAAACTTCCGCTCCATGCAGATCTTGAGATAGTATTCGGTAAGTCGAAACATGTTGAAATCATTGAGGAAGCGCTTGCCTGCATGCAGGCGCCGTATGACCCCCGCGACGCGGGCCGGCATGCCGGCCCGGTTGAGTTCGGCATTCGACATCGTCGTGCCCGCCAGGAATTCCAACACCATAACGTCGTGCCGGGGCAGGTAGTGGACAATCCTTGGTCCGACACCACTCTCGGCGGCCGCCTGGGCGTTGAAATGCTCGTTCCTGCGGTCGACGGCGAGAAGCTCGGTGCTTGCGCCGGGAATGCGGACGAAGAAGGGAACACCGTCGACCGTCACCTTGAAATTAGTGTTGGTCAAGCCGCCGGAGATGCGTTCAAACTCGACCTGCCTGCCTTTCCATGGCGTGACACCGGCAACCACTTCTTCAATCGTCGGCATTCAACTCCTTCAATTAGGCCGCCACAGCAGAACGCTGGGGAGGGTCCTATCGAGAAGTGGGCGCACTGGCGTTCGGAGCGGTGGTCAGGATGCCCATGCATCCTGACCACCGTTAGTAACTTGGGTGCGTAGGACTACTCGGGCGGGATCTCCTTGAAGGCATAGTCGACGTTGATGCCCTTTGACTTCTGGGCATTCTTGGCGATCACGTACCAGATCGCCGAGATGATGATGATCCCAAAGGCAATGATCTGCGCCCAAAGGCCCGAGGGGAAGTCCGCAAAGTTCCAGTTGCCGAGGACTCCAAGCTGCGGCGCGAAGAGGAACGCCAGCACCATCAGCGTCCCCAGGATGCCACCCAGAACACCCAGCACCGTGATCAGCGGCGTGTTGCCCAGCTTGTATTTCGCCCCCGGCGAGGCCTGGTACAACTCCTTGGCGCGATATGGAAGCAGGGCACCAGCGATGCAGGTCAGAACGAACACGTAGCCGCATGCGAAGGTCACGCCGAGTGTCAGGCCGATCCAGCCGGGCACCAGGTTGTAGGCCAGGATGACCGGAATGCTGGCCAGGAAGTACGCAAGATGAGCATTGACAGGGGTATGCAGCTTCTCATCCACCTTGCTGAACCAGTCGGGCAGCAGGCGGTCGAGCGACATGGCCACCAAGATGCGCGTCATGCCTATGTAGCAGTTGCATACGATCTGGAAGCCGTTCAGAAGATAGCCCAGTCCGATGATGAGCACGATCAACGGGCTGGCCGTCAGGGCCACGGCGATAATGGGCGGCCACAGGTTGAAGCCGCTAATATTGGCCTCGCCGATGAGCGACCAGTAGCCAGCACCTGCCACGCTCAGGAATCCGGGGGGAGCAACGCGCTCCAGGCCGATTGCCAGCAGTGCAAGCAGCACGCCGGTGGCCACAAGGGACCCGACCATGATGAAGCTCTGGGACTGGAAGCTGCGTGCATCCTTGATCTCGCCATTCTGCTGCGCTGAATACGTCGCCCATTGCAGTGACGTCCAGGCGATCGGGGCCACGAGCAGCGTCGCGAGCAGGCTAAACGGCGGATTCAGTTCAATGCCGGCGCCCTCAACGGCTGCCACGGCAGTCTCATAGAAATCCGGCGCACCGCCGGAGGCCACCGCGAACGCGTTCAGACGCTGCACGAACTCGGCCGCGGGCGTCGTGAATAGCACGATGAAGACGGTGGCGAAGCAGAGCAGCGTTCCCCAGAACATCACATGCTGGAAGCGCACGTAGTTCTTGAAGCCGCTGACCAGCAGAACGAGCGAGAGCAGCGCGTTTAAGATGCTGACCACAACAACCCCGGTGGAGGTGGTGAACCACACGCCCAGAGACGACAGGGAAGCGTTCCCCATGGTCGCGCCCAGACCCAGGAACAGCGGCGCGAAACCGAGATAGGAAACCAGCCAACCGGAGAGGGCAACCCACTGCAGGATCCAGATCACGAAGCCGGACATAACGACCGTAAAGGCCGTGCCGCCCCCGAAGACGCGGCTCTGGAACACGTAGTCGCCGCCGGATCGAGGCAGGGTAGTGCTGAGCCACACATATACGTAGGCGATCGGTATTTCAATCAGCATCGCAAGCAGGATTCCCCAGACCAACTTCCCGCCCGGAAGGGCACCGGGCGCCCACAGATACGTCCAAGGGAATATCAGCCCCATGGTCAGAATGTTGTAAACGAAGGCGGAATACGGAGACATCACGCGCACCAGCCCGGAGGCTTTGCGGGTGAAGACTTCCGGCCTCGCCATTTGTGCTTTTGCCATTGCGATTCTCCTTTGGTGTAGTCAGTCCTCGATAGACCTCGTATTTCCTTGTTCCGCCTGAATAACCCAACAGGCGTTCCTCCTTTCGGAAGTTACGAGTTCATGCGTAGGTCATCTACAGCCTCTCAATCTCCCGCGGCCGGGATCAACGTGGAGCCGGATGATGACGCCGTGCGCCCGTCCGGAAGCATCTCCGCAGCGCGCAGTCAACGGCGCAACCAACGTGGGAATTTCCCGATGTGTTGCCTGAGGACCCTGCACGTATCTGCCTTTCAGAAAAAAAGGCACCTGACTGCTGCCCGTGCAGCTGGTCAGGTGCCCACAAGGTCGGCCGAGGCGATCAGGATCTGCACGCCGTGAGCTGCCAGTTCCTCGAATGCCAGGGGGTCCAGGTCTGGATCCGTGACGAGCCGATTGACGTCCTCGAGGGCGGCGACCTGGAAATTCGAGACCACGCCCCATTTGCTGTGATCGGCTACGATGATGATCTCTCCGCGGGTTTGCTTGATCATTTGCCGCACAATGTCGGCTTCGGCATTGGAGGGCACAGTGCAACCATGCTTGAGGCTCACGCCATCGACGCCGAGTATAGCCTTGTTGGCAAATACCTGCCCGAGATTCTCGGTCGCGAATCGACCGGCCAGGGAATTCGACCGCGGCTGGAATTCACCTCCCACGACGAAGTACTGGAAACCGGGTTCCCCCACCTCGAATGCCCCGCTCAGGTTGTTGGTGAAAACGCTGATGCCGGGATCGCTGCGGGTATGGCGAATCACCTCGGTGGTCGTCGTGCCGCTGTTGATGAAGACGATGTCGTCCTTCTCGATCAATGAGGCTGCGAGGGCCCCGATGCTGCGTTTCTGCTCTGGATAGGTCAGAGCACGCTGCTGGTAACCAGGCTCGAGGGGCATGCGCTGGCTCAGGATCGCGCCACCGTGAGTGCGTTCCAGCATTCCCTCCTGCTCGAGCCACTCAAGGTCACGGCGCACTGTGGCCTCCGAGGCATCCAGAAGCTCACAAAGATCGGCGGTTCGCGCGATTTTGTTGGCAACCAGGAATTCCTGGATGCGGTCTCGCCTCTGCGCCGGTATAAGCGGTTTGCTCATCAGACCGTCGGCTGGTATGCCATTGTTGAAGGAAAATGAAGGCTTCTGGGTTTGATTATAGAGGATTCTGAAGAATTTTGCAAGTTTTCCGCTTTTCGGCTATAATGCGCGGGCGCGCGGCTGACCGAAGTCCCCCCCACGAGATCTCTCGGCCAAGTGAAACGCAGAGTCTGGAAACAGGAGTGCGGATGGTCAACGATGCTGTAGGAATGGGTCAGCAGGACCGTGCCGAGCGTGACAAATACGAGAATGAGCTGAAGCGAATCTTGAAGGCCAGCAACGATGCAGGAGTCATTCTCCGTGTCATCGGATCGCTGGCTTTTCAAATGCATTGCCCCAAGTACGGCTATCTTCAGCAGGCGATGGGGCGAGCCTACACAGACATAGATTTCGCGGCATACGGCAAGCAGACCGCGGCGGTGCGGACGCTGCTGGAGAAGCTGGGCTACACCGATAACAAGGAGGTCTTCATAGTCTCCGGAGGCGAGCGGGCGATCTTCGACAGGCCAGACCTTGGTCTGCATGTCGACATCTTCTACGAGAAGTTGGACTTCTGTCATGTGATTCGCTGGGACGGCCGGCTGGAAGTCGACGCTCCGAGCATCCCTCTGGCTGAGCTTCTGCTCGAGAAGATGCAGATCGTGCAGATCAACGAGAAGGATGTGATCGACACAATCATGCTGCTGCTGGAACATCCGCTGGGAGACATTGACCGGGAGACCATCAATATTGGCCGCGTGGCGCAGCTGTGCGCAAGCGATTGGGGGTTGTGGCGCACCAGCACCCTGAACCTCGATAAAGTGCGCAGCCTGACGCATGGATATGATCAACTCACCGCCGATGAGAAGTCCCACGTGGATGGACAAGTCCATCTGGCGTTGAAGCGCATAGAGTCTGAGCCCAAGTCGATGGCCTGGCGCCTACGCGATCGCGTGGGTGACCGCGTCAAGTGGTACAAGGAAGTCGATGAAGTCCAGTGAGCGGAGGCAGACGCCATGACAAGACTCGTCCGCGACCTCATGCACCGCGGTCTGATCACGTGCCGTCAAGATGCAGCGCTCGGCACTGTGGCGGTGATGTTGACGCAACACCATGTGCATGCGCTGGTTGTCGTGGACCGCGACCGGCGCCCGATCGGACTGATCTCGGACTTTGACCTGCTCGCCGGCGAGTGGCTTTCAGCCGACTCGGAGAGCCTGGGGGTGATGCGAAAGCTCACGGCCGGCGACTTGATGTCACAACCGATCGCGTCCGTCGAGGCGAACACGCCGCTAACGGACGCGGCCAGGCAGATGCTGGAGAAGGATATCAGCCGCCTGATGGTTACCGAGGATGGCAAGCCTGCCGGCATGATCGCCGGATCCGATTTCGTGGCCAGCATCGCGAGGGCCGAGAAGGCCAGGCGCGAAACAGTTGCAGATGTCATGTCGGACGCCATCCTGGTGTGCCGCGACAGAACGCCCATTACCTCCGCTGCTCGCACGATGACGCAAGCCGGGTGGCGTTCGGTCCTGGTGGTCGATCCGCGAGGGCGGCCGCTGGGAGTGGTCAGCGAGATGGACCTGCTCCCCCTACTCCAGAACCGCGTGAACGACAACACCCTCGTCTCGCAGGTGATGCACCCCATGCGTACGATCGACATGCGGGCGAGCCTGCGTGAGGCAGCGGACATGATGATCCATAATCATCATCATCGGGTGGTGGTGATCGATGAGCGGGATCCTGAATCCTTCCCACTTGGAATCGTTTCATCGTTCGATATAGTGGCCGAGATGGCCCGACCCGGATCCGTTTGGCAGTCGTGAGGAACCAAATGAGCCCCTCCGCAGAATCGGAGGGGCTTACTGCAACGTACACTGGCATTGAAAGTATGGCGTGCCGGCACTAGGGGAGTCGAGCAATGGACGCAATCCGGCTGATCGCGGCAGCACCTGGAGGCGCAACTCACCTGGATCGGGGCTCAAGCCGCGGCGGGGATTTGGAGATTTAAGAAGCCTCGTCATTCCGAACATTCCAGCGGGAACTCGCCCGGCGGGGCATGGAAATCAAGGAGAGGATCAAAATGGCTGAACTTCCGAAGCATGCGCAAGTGGTCATCATCGGCGGGGGCGTGGGAGGATGCAGCATTGCGTACCACCTGACATTGATGGGCTGGAAGGATGTCGTGATCATTGAGCGCCACGAACTTACAGCCGGCTCGACCTGGCACTCCGCAGGCCTGGTGGGTCAGATGCGCTCAGACGCCAACCTCACACGGATGATGCACTACAGCACCGACCTGTACCGCAAGTTGAAGGATGAAACCGGTCAGGACACCTCCTGGCGCGAGGTCGGGGGGCTGCGCCTAGCATCCTCCGCGGAAAGGATGGAGGACCTCCGACGCCTGGTGGGTATGGCGCGCTCCTTCGGCGTGCCGATGGACCTGATCACGCCCCGGGAGGCGCACAAGCTCTTCCCGCTCATGAGCCTTGACGGCGTGGCTGGGGCCGCGTTTGCTCCCAACGACGGCGTCATCGATCCAACGGGCTTGACCAACGCCCTCGCGGTGGGGGCCAAGAACCGCGGCGCGCGCATCTTCACGGGCACAAGTGTGGAAAAGATCAACCTGAAAGACGGCCGCGTACATCAGGTCGTCACCGACAAGGGAACGATCCAGACCGAAGTCGTGGTGAACGCGACCGGCCAATGGGGCCACGAGGTCGGACGGATGGTGGGATTGAGCCTGCCGGTGGTCCCGATGGCGCACTTGTATCTGATCACCAAGCCGATCGAAGGCGTGAAACACGATTTCCCAACCCTGCGCGATCCCGACCTGCTCGTTTACTGGCGCGAGGAAGTTGGCGGCCTGGTTACCGGTGGTTATGAGCGCAACCCGGCGCCGTTCGGTCTGAACGGCATCCCGCGCGATTTCAAGTATCAGCTGCTGCCGCCCGATTGGGAACGCTTCACGCCGTTGATGGAGAACTCTATCAAGCGTGTGCCGGCGGTGGAGAGCGCAGAGGTCATCAAGCTGTTAAACGGACCCGAAGGGTTCACGCCCGACGGCGAGTTCCTGCTGGGCCCAACTTCTGTGAAGGGCTTCTGGGTGGCCTGCGCATTCTGCGCCCACGGTTTGGCCGGCGCCGGCGGCATTGGCAAGACGATGGCGGAATGGATCATCGACGGCCACCCGGAGTGGGACGTCTGGCGGCTGGATGTGCGGCGCTTTGGATCCAACTACAACAGCCTGGAGTACACCGTTGCGCGCACCCTCGAAACCTACTCCCAGTACTACGACATCCATTTCCCGGGTGAGGAACGCCTGTCGCGACGCGGGCTTCGGCTCTCACCCACCTACGGCCGGCTCCAGGACCTGGGATGCCACTTTGGGGAGAAGACCGGCTGGGAGCGACCGAACTGGTTCAAGCCGTATGAAGAGAAGGCGCATCACGGGCATGAGCCGAAGGGCTGGATGCACCACAATTGGTCGCGGGCCATCGGCTATGAGCACCTCATGACGCGCGAGAATGCAGGGCTGTTCGACGAGACCTCGTTCAACAAGCTCGAGGTACGCGGCCCCGGCGCGCTGAAATTCCTGAATTACGTGTGTGCGAATCAGATCGACGTGCCCGTGGGAACTGTCGTCTACACCGAGTGCCTGAACAAACACGGCGGCATCGAGTGCGATTTTACGGTGACGCGGCTGGGCGAGGATCGCTTCTTTATCGTGACGGGGACGGCATTCGGGCAGCATGATCTTTCCTGGCTGTCCCTGAACATGCCCGACGACGGCTCGGTCACCATTGAAGACGTCGGCTCATCGTTTGCATGTCTGGGATTGTGGGGTCCGAAGGCCCGCACGATTCTGCAGAAGGTGACCAGCGCCGATCTCAGCAACGCAGCTTTTCCATACATGACCACGCAAAGGATCACGGTGGGCGAGGTACCGGTCCTGGCCTCGCGCGTGACGTACGTGGGCGAGCTCGGTTGGGAGTTCTACTGCCCCATGGAATACGGCTTGAGGCTGTGGGACACGCTGTGGGAAGCCGGCCAGTCGGCGGGAATGGTGGCTGCCGGATACAAGGCCATCGACACACTGCGACTCGAGAAGGGGTATCGCTACTGGAGCAGCGAGATCACGCCTGACTACACTCCGCTGGAAGCCGGACTCGGTTTCGCCGTCAAGCTGAAGAAGGGCGACTTCCTGGGACGCGATGCCGTGCTGAAGCAGAAAGAAGCGGGAATTAGGCGGACGTTGTGCTGCATGACGCTTTCGGACAGCCGGACCGAGGCGATTGGCAAGGAGCCAATTCGCGCCGGCGACAAGATCATCGGCTGGGTGGCTGCAGGTGGATTTGGTTACTCGGTAGGTAAGAGCATCGTGTATGCCTACCTGCCGATAGAATACTCCAAAGTTGGAACGGAGCTGCTGGTCGAGTTCTTCGGCGAGCCGGTGGGGGCTGTGGTGGAAGCCTCTCCGCTATGGGATCCCAAAGGTGAACGCATCCGCGCCTGAGCCTGACGGCACTGAGCTGGCCGACGCCAGCCTACGTTCTGCCCGTCGCCGCGCGTGATGCTCAGCAGGGAGCGACGCGCGACACTCGTACAGACCCCCGCCTTGACAGTCCACGGGGGTTGCCTACAATATAGATATCTATATGTCTAGATATGTGGCAATTCGGGGCACCGATGACTGAGTTGGTCAGGCGTGAAGGTGCACCCGTCTACGTGCAGATAAGAGAGAGGCTGCGGGACGAAATCACGCGCGGCCTCCTCAAGCGGGGGGAGAAACTCCCGCCCGAGCACGAACTGGCCGCGAAATTCAGCGTCAGCCGGATGACCGTTCGGGAGAGCATTGAGAATCTTGTGAATCAGGGGTTGCTCTACCGCCGGCACGGGATCGGGACCTTCGTCGCGTTCCCGCACCTGCAGCGCGACCACACACGCCTTACGAGTTTTTTTGACAAAGCCGAGGACGAGGGGATCCAGGTGCGTGTCCGGCTATTGAAGCTGGAGATCATCCCTGCCAAGCCGGCTGTGGCCCAGGCCCTCGACATCGCGGCCGGAGGTCGGGTGATCCGTGTGAAGACGCTGCGCTTCGCCAACAGCGTCCCGATCACCGTGCATGACGCCCACCTGCCCCACAAGTTGTTCGCCAACATCGTTCATGAGAACCTTGAGTTCCAGCACCTGTGGACCCTGTTTGAGAAGTGCGGTTACCGGGTCAAGCGCGCGGTGCAGAGATTGGAGGCGCGCGAGGCGACAAAAGAGGTCGCCGAGCTCATGAAGGTCAAGCGCGGTGCGCCGGTCCTCTTCAAAGAACGGACGGTCTACGCTGAAGACGGAACGCCGGTCGAGTTCACGTATTGCTACAACCGCGGGGACATCTACTCCCTCACTGTGGCGCTGGAGCGATGAACGACAACCGCCCCGGTCACTGCGCGCAAATCCCCCACTGGAGGTTGCGATGGCTTTCCTAGGCAATAAGAGCAAGAAGCTTACCCGGCTTTTCTTTGCAACCGACATACACGGCTCAGAGCGGACATACCGCAAGTTCATCAATGCCGGCAAGTTCTATGATGTGAATGTGATCGTCATGGGGGGCGACATCTCCGGTAAGCTCATGATCCCGATCATCAGGGAGGGCGATGGCCACTACCGTGCCACGCTGCAGGGCAGCGTGCAGAAGATCGAGACCGAAGAGGAACTGAAGCAGCTGCAGGACCGGATCGGACTCCTGGGCTTCTACAGCCAGATCATGGTGGAAGACGAATACAAGGAGCTCTCAGCCAAGCCAGCTGAAGTGAGCACGCTGTTTCACAGGCTGGCACGCGAACGGCTGACGGCCTGGGTGGAGCTTGCGGAGACGCGGCTGAAGGGCACCGGCATCAAGTGTTTCGTAACAGGCGGCAACGATGATGACCCAGAGGTACTCGAGGCCATCCAGGGCGAAGGCCGCGAATCTTTCTTCGCCTGCGAGGGACAGGTGGTGCAGGTCGATGACAGCCACACTATGGCCAGCGTGGGCTTCAGCAATCCGACGCCGTGGAATACACCGCGCGAGATCCCAGACGAGCAGCTGGGCGGGATCATCGAAGGCATGTGTGCGCAGGTCAAGGATTTCTCCCATTGCATATTCAACTTCCACGTGCCGCCCCTTGATTCGACCCTCGATTCCTGCCCGAAACTGGATTGGACGACGGATCCACCCACGCCAATCGTCAGCGGAGGCCAGATCGTCTTTGCCGGGGCGGGAAGCCAGGCGGTCCGGAGCGCGATCGAGCAGTATCAGCCAATGCTGGGCCTGCACGGCCACATCCACGAGTCGCAGGGAGTCATGAAGATCGGGAAGACGACCTGCATAAACCCGGGAAGCGAGTACGGAGAGGGCATCCTTCGGGGTTGCCTGGTTACTTTCGCCGACGGCGCGGTCGAAGGGTTCCAAATGACGAGCGGGTGAGCAGCACTCGATTCGGTCCGAACCAAACACACGATCCAATGCGCTCGAGAGCCCAATGACCCTCACGCTCGAACAAGCCATTGCACGAGTCCCGTTCCTGGTCCCGGCCAGGAACGTCGTCACGACGCCGCTATCCGGCGGGATCACCAATCTGAACTACAAGATCGACGCGGATGGGAAGTCGTACGTCTTGCGCATTACGGGAGCGGACACCGACAAACTGGGAATCCGGCGGGATGTGGAGTACGAGGCCAATCTGGCCGCAGGCAGGCTTGGGATCGCGCCAGAGGTCCTGTACTACATCGAGCCCGAAGGATACCTGTTGACACGCTTCATTCAGGCCAAACGCATGCCGCCGGATGTGATCACGCGCCCGGACAACATCATCCGTGTGGTGCGCAAGCTGCGGCTCTTCCACTGCAGGGGCCCGGAGCTTAAGGCCGAGTTCAACGTGTTCCGACGCGTCGAGATGCTCACTTCCGTTTCGAAGGAAAAGGACTGCAAATTCCCATTCGATTTCGATTGGATCATGCAGCAGAAGAAGATCGTGGAAGAAGCCCTGCTCAAGTCCCCGTACACGCCGACTCCGTGTCACGATGATCTTCTGAACCTGAATTGGCTCGACGAAGAAGTGGCCGGTGAGATCGGCGAGGTGAGGCTGCTTGACTGGGAGTACGCCGGCATGGGCGATATCTTCTTCGACCTGGCGAATTTCAGCCATCACCACCGTCTCGGCGACGATCAGGTCCGACTGCTGCTGCAGGAGTACTTCGGAGAGGTGAGACCGCGGGACTTTGCCCGCCTGAAGCTTATGTGGCCGATGTCCGAGCTGCACGAGGCCATGTGGGGCACTGCGCAGACAGGCCTGTCGAAGTTGGATGAGGACTTCCAGGGATATGCCGACCTATGGTTCGGGCGGGTACGACAGCACCTGACCGACCCGCGCTGGAGTCAGTGGTTGAAAGACACGGCAAGAAGCTAGAAGCATGCGTCCCGGGGCGTGAAGCGACTTCAGACATGTCGTGTAGCATCACACATCCAGCACACAGAAAGAAGGCGAAAAGAATGAAAGAAAGTGCGGTAGAACGACTGATCAAGACCAACCCCGACATGGAGATCTGGTGGGACTCATCGCCATTGCTCTTCCAGCCCTGGGTCGAGAAACTTGTCAACGCAGCCAAGCCTGCCCGCAAGGCGGAGCTCAAAGAGCAGCTGTCACGACTGTACAATGCCGGATCCCCCGCCGACAGCGTATTTCGAGGCTGCACCACCAACCCGCCCCTCTCGTGGACCGCGGTTCAGTCTGATCCCAAGTACTGGGCGGATTGGATCAGCAAGCAGAGTGCGGCCAATCCCGGGTTCGACAAGAAGCAGCTGGCATGGATGATGTACAAGGAGATCGTGAAGCGCGGCGCAGAGATGTTCCTGCCGATTCACAAGGCCTCCAACGGCCGCTTCGGCTGGATCTCAGGGCAGCTGGATCCCCGCCTCTTCACGGAGGTGGACCAGATGGTCCACGACGCGGACGAGCTGCGCGCCATCAGTCCAAACATCATGATCAAGGTGCCGGCCAGCATGGAAGGCATGGAGGTGCTCAAGATCCTGACCTCCAAGGGCATCAGCACGAACACGACCACCTGCTTCACACTACCGCAGATCATGGGATCGGCGGATGCCGCGATGGCGGGCATCAAGATCGCGGAGAAGAACAAGGTGGACATGAGCAACTGGCGCGCCGTCATCACGATGATGATCGGGCGCCTGACCGAGCACCCGGTGTTGGACGTCCAGGCAGAACGCAAGAACATCAAGCTCTCGTGGGCGGATAAGCACTGGTGGGGCATTGCGGTCTTCCGCGAGGCTTATCGGCTGCTGACCGACGGCGCCTACGCCAGCAAGCTGCTGGCGTGCTCCATGCGCCCCGGTCCAGTTGTGGCAGGCAAGATGCAGTACTGGGACCTTCAAAAGATCGCCGGCGGCGACATCGTATATACATGCCCGCCGTACGTTCTGGAGCCTCTATTCGAGATGGGTGATGACATCGACTTCCGCCCCGAGATCGAAGAGCCTGTGCCGCAGGACGTGATGGACAAGATGATGCAGATTCCCTACTGCATCCAAGCGTCCGATCCCAATGGACTGTCACCCGAGCAATTCAACACGCATCCCGCGACGGTCGCCACTGTTGAGTTGTTCTCCAAGGGATTCTCGAGCCTGGAGGGCTTCGCTGCCGAACACATGCATCAGCGGACGCCGACGCCCGCATAGAGCAAGGCACCAAGATCTTCCGGCGGTCACTCGAGATCGCGGTCCAAAGAGCGGCTGCCGGCTGCATTGCGTACATGCGCCAGCACTCGGAAGAACGCGAGACCGGAGGTGATAGATGTCGATCGTAAATGCCAAGGAGATCACGGTCGCAGCGGCAAAGGGCAAGTATGCCATTGGAGCGTTCAACATTACGGACCTGGTCCAACTGGAAGGGGTAGTCGACGCGGCCGTTGAGCTGAAATCGCCGGTGATTATCCAGACGTCCGTGAAGCCGTCCAAGTTCCTGGGTGCCGATGTGCTCGTCGCCATCTACCGCACGATCGCCTCCACCGCCCCCGTCCCGATCTGCCTGCACCTGGACCATTGCACAGAGGTAGCCTACTGCAAGAAGTGCGCCGACGCAGGTTACACCAACATAATGATCGACGCGTCCAAGCAGCCGTACAAAGGTAACATCAGCCAGACCCGCGAAGTCGTGGAATACTGTCACAAAGTGGGCGATATCTCCGTCGAAGGAGAGCTTGGGACAGTGAGTGGCGTAGAGGACCAGATCAAAGTGGCGGAGGACGAGGCGCAGCTGGCGAATCCCGAACAGGCCGTGAAATTCGTGGAGGCGACAGGCGTGGACATCTTTGCCCCCGCCATCGGTACCGCTCACGGTGTGTACAAGACCAAGAATCCGAAGATCGATTTCGAGCGTCTCGGCAAGATCAACAAGCTCTTGAATGCAGCCAGCGTGAAGACGCCGTTGGTGGTCCACGGCGGCACGGGGTTGCCCGAAGAATACATAAAGAAACTGATTGAGATGGGCGGCGCGAAGTTCAACGTATCGACCGAGCTGAAGCATACGCTTATCGACGCCACGCACGAGTACATCTCAGCCAATCGCAATGAGTACGAGCCCGGCAAGGTGGATGTGGCAGTGCGCGATGCGATACGCAAGGCGGTCGGACACTGGATGCAGATGCTCGGGAGCGTTGGGAAGGCATAGGTCGAGAGGGCAGGCGATCGGTTCAGGGAGTGCGGTCTGCTGCACTCCCTGGGCGCAATATCCGAAATACAGGAGCAAATGATGAAGAAGATCGACGAGTTTCTTGTCCCGTGGGTCAAGGGCATCCCGATGTACATCTCAGGGCATATCGAGCTGGCATGGAAGAAGCCGGAGCTGCACCGCATGATGTCCAATGAGAATCCCAATCCACCCTCTGAGAAGGTGCTGGAGACGATCGTGAAGTACGCCAAGATGGCGAACCGATATCCGGATCAAGGCCTGGTTGTGCGGGGGAAGATCGCGAAGATCAATGGATTGGACGGCGCCGAGAACGTGATGCTGGGAAACGGCTCCAGCGAGGTGTACGACAACATCTTCCGGGTCTTCCTGGCCCCGGGGGAGGAAGTGATCCAGCACACGCCGTGCTTCGGCATCTACAAGCTGCGGGGCACGATCCTGGGCGGCAAGATGGTCTCAGTGCCCATGGTCTACAAGGACAAGTACCTGCATTATGACCCGGATGCGATCCTGAAGGCCGTCACCGACAAGACAAAGATCATTGTCATCGCCAATCCGAACAATCCGACGGGCAACTTCATGGAGGCAGAGGACTTCGTCCGAATTGCTGAGACGGGCATCCCGTTCATCGTCGACGAGGCCTATGTCGAGTACGCCGGCCTGGGCATGTCGCAGGTAGGCCTGACGAAGAAGTACAAGAACGTGCTCGTCACCCGCACGCTCTCCAAGGCCTACGGGCTGGCGGGCATGCGGTTTGGATATGCAATGGGCGACAAGGATGTGATCGGCCAGATCTCAGCTGCGCTGCTGCCGTGGAACGTGGGCACGATAACGATGTGGGCCGCGCTGGCCGCCCTCGAGGATACGGAGGCACTGGATTACCGCGTCCGGTTCAATAACAGCGAGGTGGACTTCATCACTGAGTCTCTCAGCGATGTCGCCGGCCTGGTCGTCTTCCCCTCCAAGGCCAACTACATCCTGTTCGACTGCGGCGCCACGGGCAAGAAGGGCAAGGACATGGTCGCGCATGCCGAACAGAAAGGCATCATCCTGCGCCCCGAGACTGAGAAGTACGGCAGCGATGGATGGTTCCGAATCACCATTGGGACCAAGGAAGAGAACCGGATGGTAATTCAGGTTGTTCGGGATTACCTCACGAAGAAGTAGGACGGCCAGCCAATCCACCATCGGCGTATGCCATGGCGTGAGGAGCTGATGATGTCAGCAACACAGGCTGTGTTTTTCGACATCGACGGTGTGATCATTGATACCGAGCGGGACGGGCACAGAGTCGCGTTCAACATCACCTTCAAGGAGTTCGGCTTCACCGACGAGTGGAGCGTGGAGTACTATCACGAACTGCTGCAGGTCGCAGGCGGCAAGGAACGGATGAAGCACCACTGGAGAACCCGGGGCTTCAGCAAGCCGGTGCCTGAGGCCGAAATCGACGAAATGATCAAGGCGATGCACAATCGCAAGACTCAGATCTTTGTCGAGCTGATCGAATCCCTGAAGCTTCCGCTGCGACCTGGTGTGCATCGGTTCATGAAAGAAGCGATGGGCGCCGGCCTCAAGATCGCCGTGTGCACGACCGCCAACGAGCGGGCGGCCAGGGCCGTCACCGAGAAGGCACTTCCGGACATCAAGTTCGACCTCGTGCTAGCCGGCGACGTAGTAAGCAAGAAGAAACCGGATCCGGAGATCTACAACCTGGCGCTGAGCAAGATCGGCCTCAAACCTGAGGAAGCCTTCGTGGTCGAAGACTCAAAGAACGGCGTGGCGGCGGCCAAAGCTGCCGGCCTGCAGGTAGTGGTGACCACCAACGGCTATACCGAGAAGGAAGACGTCAGCGCCGGCGACATCATCGTCAGCACTCTGGGAGACCCGGAGGGCGAGAAAGGGCAGCTGCGCAAGGGCGCTCTGCAATTCGATGGGGTTCTGCACGTCGATCAGGTCGTCAACTACTTCGCCAGGTAGTCTGCAGGTCCGTCACTGAACACACAACCGCCGCCAATGCATGCATTGGCGGCGGTTCCCCTTACCAGTCGTTGTTCGCCTCGTAGCCAAGTCTCTGCAGCAGATCGCCGGCGACGGACTTGAAGAGCTGCGTGTGCTCAGGCGCAAAGTAGCGCTTCCATTCGCCCGTTCTGCCCGCACGAAACGTCGGCGATCGTCGTGGGTCGATGGACCTCTCCACGGCCCTGAGCACCGTTGCCCGGGAGGCCGTTAAAGGAACGCGGGTGAGGAATCGGTCAAGGATGACGCCCAAGGCTCGCGCCCGATGATTGACCAAGTCCTCAAAGTGGAGCTTCATCACCTCCGGGCAATCCAACCAGGCCATGTACGGGGCAAACCTCTCCGCGATGTTTGGAAATTCAATCGCCAGATCCGGTCGGCCTAGTATGCTCACCTGCAGCCGGGCGCCAAAATCCGGCAGCGAGGCGTAGTGGTCGTGATGCACGTGCCGCGCCTCCATATCCGTGACATAGAAGACGTGCGAGACCACAACGTCACGAGGATCACGGAAAATGAAGCAGGGCACGAACGCGGGCGTCGCCACCCGGGCAACTGCCTCCGGGCGCGCGAAGAGATGAGCGGAGGCCACGTCGCACGGCCACAGGGAATCAAGCCACGCGAGTGCCTGCCCGGCTGGACGCCTGCGTCCTGTCTCGCCGTCGTACTCCGCATAGAAGGAATGCAGGCGGGTGGAGAACGGTGCGACCTTGGCGAAGCCTAGCAAGATCTGATCGAGCAGATGGGTCCCGCTCTTCGGGAACGAAACCCCCAACAGAACCGGCCAACCGTCGGGCGGCTCAGGGAGCGAGGCAAAGCGCCCAGCCTGGATCCGCTTCTCAGCCGCGTAGAATGCGCGCCGCAGGGCGAGTTTCGGATTCAGGGCAGCCCTCCATGCGACTGGTTGCGCTCGGCCGCCAGGAACTCTCCATCGGCCAGAAGTCCGGCAAGGACCGCCCTGACGGAATCGGCCCGCACAAGCCCTTGCAGGTCAAAGGCTTTCAGCCTCGCCTGGGTCTTCCGAACCGATGGCTCCAGGAATTCGCCAAATGGAAGCGAGGTCCGGAATAGTTGATAGTAGAGAAAGCGGCGGGCGTTGCGCTTGTACTCACTCGGGACCACGATGCGCTCGGCGGCCAGGAATTCCCGCATGGCCCGTGCCTGTTCTGCCGATGTCTGTGGGAAGAAGACGGTGGGATATTGGGTGAACCGCGCCTTGCCACCGCAGAGGACGGGTATGCCCAGAATTGAGGCTTCCAGTCCGATCGTCGAGTTGTACACCATCACGAACTTGGCCCGTTGGATCAGCTCATACGAGCTCACGTATTCCTTGGGCGCAATGAAAACCACGTTGTCGATCCGCCCGGCGCCGCTCCTGCCCACCCAGTCCTCAACAGTCTCGCGACTTTCCTTGCGCACGCGCGTCTCATCCGGATGGGCGCGAATCACGAATAGCGTATCGGGGTGGGACCTGATCTCATCCAGAAGCATGTCCAACCATTCAAACATGTCCCGGAAGACTGTATTGGCATGAGGCTGACTCGTATCGAAGATGACATTCGTAAAAATCGGCACGATCTGGCGGAAGCCCTTCGCCTTCTCCAGGAAGACCTGATCGAGGCCGCGCATGCTCGGCCAGAATCGGATGCCCGCCATGGAGAACCTGCCCTCGAAGCGCCGTTCCAGGTAGACGTCCAGGCGCGCACTCTGTTCATCGCTCAGCTCGAAATCGTCAGGAATGCGGATCGGATAGGCGGTGGCCTCCCCGTCAGAGAAGAAGGCGCTTGCGGGCTGCAGGCCGACCTCATGCGTGATGACGCGCACGCCGCGCTTTCTCGCCACACAACGGGCAACGGCCTCGGGGAAGAATTGTCCGTTGAAAACGACGACCGCGCGCGGGTCGGTTGCATTCAGGAATGCGGAGAACTTCTGCGCCACGTTCCAACTGGAAAGAATGTATTCCCTCAGCAGGAAGCGCGTGGCGTCATTGTCCTCGAGGTTGTGGCGGCGCATGATCCAGCGGAGACCCGGCAGGCAGAGTGCGCCCAGGGGAATCGACCCGCTGTGACCGCTGGTGGCTGGATCCGCACTGTTTTGAGATTGCTGTGCCTCGTTGGCAAATCCATCCCCACCTTGAGCCGGCCATTCGAAATGCATTAGGTCCCGCAACGGTAGAGATGCCAGCGCAGCCTCCAGCTGCGCATCCCGGGCAAAATCGAACCAGTGGACGCGCGAAGCATCGGTTGTTGGCGCGGCACGATTGAAGGAGGCTGGGACTCCGGCGTAAAGCGTGCGCGACTGATGGATGCACGATCGGCAGGGCGGTGCCTTTTCAACATGGTCACGCTGCGTGCCAAGGACGCAGCGGCTCATGCCGGCCTCACAGGCAAAGTAGACGACCGGCACGCCTTGCAGCCGCAGCGCCCAGGACACCAACAGATGAAATCCGCTGTTCCAGGAGAGATCATCAATGCCGGTGGAAGCCTTGAAGAAGGCGATTGGCCGGCCTGCTGAGGCCGGTGCGTTCGCCAGGATCCGCCGCGCCACTTGGGCTATCCGAAGATTGTTCAGGCGGCGAACGACACCGCGAAGGAATCGCTGGCTGAAACCTTCTTGGAAGTTCATCTCACCCGGAAGGTTCAGCGCCGGCCGCTTCCCGGCGCTCACCAATCATCGTCTCTCTCGTACCCCAACCGCACAAGCAGGTCGCCGGCGACATCCAGGAAGAGAAGCTTGTGTTCGGGCGTGAAATGCTCGCGCCAGCCGCCGGCTTTCCCGGAGCGGAAGGTGCGGCTCTTTCCGGGTTGAAGGGCACTCGCCAGGATCGGCAGGGCTTTCTCCCGCGGCGTCGGGATTCGATAGCCGGTCCGCTCCACCTGGTCCAACATGGCCGCGAGCGTGGCTTCCAGGCGTTCAAGGAAATCTTCGTACCGCACGCACATCACATTCGGCTGCTGCAGCCATTGAAGCACGCCCTCGTACCGCTGCCGGACACTGACCATCTTCAATCCAGCCTCGTCGATGCCGGCAATGGCAATCTTGAGGCGGGCACCGAAGTCTGGCAGGGACTGGTAGTAGGAGTGCATGCCGTGATCTTCATACATATCGGTGGCGAAGTACACGTGCGATACCAGCATGTCGCGGGGATCTCGATAGATGAAGTAGTTGACACGATCCGGCCGGCAGAGAAAAGCGGTATTCTGCGGCGTGGCCTCCAGGTACCCCCAGCCGATCACGCCGGGTGCAAGCCTGCTCAGGTCGCTGTGGATGCTCTCCTGCGACCTGCGGACGCCGCCCTTCGTTATGGTTCGGATCGGCTCCGCTTCGACGTACCTGCACGGCAGGATACACGCATACCCGCCGAGGACTTGCAGGAGCAGGTGTGAACCGCTTTTCGGTTTAGCGTTGCCGAAGATCGGGGGCGCCTCTCCGAAGGCGATGCGCCTCCAACGGACGATGGCCTGCAGGTCCTTGCCCGCGGGTCGCAACCGTTGTCGCACCTGTCGCATCACATCCATGCTCAAGACGATCCGGCGCGGCGCAACGCGCCGGGACAGGCCTTACTCTTCACTGTTTACGCGGCGCAATCTGCCCATCGAGGGCTTCTCGCTGTCGTACACCCTCTTCACGCCATCCCCGAGAGATTGCTCGGTGACCCGAATGTACTTGACCAGGCGCTCGAATCCGCCGGGCTCCACCGAGGCGGCGTGGTCGCTCCCCCACATAGCTCGATCCAGCGTGAGGTGGCGCTCGACCATGCACGCGCCAAGTGCCACGGCCACAGTCGAGGGCACCAAACCCACCTCGTGCCCGGAGTAGCCAACGGGGTTGTGCGGAAACTCATTGCGCAGCGTCTGCACCATCTTGAGGTTGAGTTCCTCGGGCTCGCAAGGATACGCGCTGGTGCAGTGCATGATCACCAGGTTCTCCTCGCCTACGGCCTTGACCGCCCTATGGATCTGCTGCATCGTCGACATGCCCGTGGAGAGGATCATCGGCTTGCCGGTCTTGCGGACATGGTTGAGCAGGGCATGATCCGTCAGCGAGGCCGACGGCACCTTGTAGGCCGGAGTCTGGAACTGCTGCATGAAATCCACCGCCGGCTCATCCCACACAGAAACCAGCCAGTTGATCCCCTGCTCGCGGCAGTAGCGGTCGATCTCGCGGTACTCATCCAGGCCGAACTCAACCTTCTGGCGATACTCCAGGTAGGAGATATACCCCCAGGGCGTTTCGCGCATCTGGCCTTGCTGCTCCGGCGGCGTGGAAACGGCGGGCGTCCGTTTCTGGAACTTGACGGCATCCGCCCCGGCGTGCACCGCGGCATCGATGATTCGCTTCGCAACCTCCACATCGCCATTGTGATTGATCCCAACCTCGGCGATGATGTAGGCTGGCCGCCCATCGCCGACGATGCGGTCTGCCAATCTCACTTCACGCGTCATTTGGAGCTCTCCTCATCAGAAGCCGCCTTTGTGCGGAGCCTCAGCAAAACCAGGTCGCACAACTCGCGCAGAGCGCCGTGCCCGCCCTGCCGCTTCAGGACGTAGTCCGCCCGACGGAGCACCTGGGGGTAGGCATCGGCGACTGCCACCGACCAGCCGGCCACGTCAAAACAGGGCAGGTCGTTGAGGTCGTTTCCGATGTAGGCGAGGTGCGCGGCGTCGACGTGCTTGCGCGAGAGCAATTCCTGGAGTGCCGCGCCCTTGCCGCGATTATCGATGCCGTGAACGGCCTCGACATCGCCCATCTTGGCGGCCCTTGCCTTGACCACCGGATTCGGTTCGGAGGACAGGATGACCACATCGATGCCGCGTTCGCGCAGTTCACGAATATGCATGCTGTCACTGCGGGAGGCGACCACCGCCTCCTTGCCTTGCTCGTCCGTCCATACCTGATTGTCAGTGATGACGCCGTCGAAGTCCGTGACGATCAGATCGATCCGCTCGGGCATGGGGCGCCGCCTGCGTCCGGGCAAAACGATTTCAAGGCTCGCGGAGTACACGAGGCTCTCGTAGCGCGCCCAGTCCGCCAGGTTGTCGATGTCCACCGTGTAGCGCGGGTCGATCAGGAGCGGATAGATCCTGTCCCCGGACATGGAGCGCTTGCCCAGGATGGTCTGCGCGCGTATGGCATCCACGTGCCCCGTCTGCCAGTAGATCTGCGGGAGCGCTTGCCGCGGCGCGTTGTAGGGCTCGGGAAGTCCCTCCACCTCGAGCAACGGCCGCATGGCGCTCTCGTCGTCAGTCAGGCGCCACATCTTGTGGGGATTCTGCCCCGCGAGCACGACGCCGCGAACACTATCCGCATCGGCGTGCGCAAGCAGTTGCCGCACGGCATTGTCAATCAGATCCGGCGGGCGGATCGGGGAGGTAGGGCGCAGTTGAATGACCACGTCCGGCATGTAGCCCTCATTCTTGTCCAACCACTCCAGGGCGTGCCGGAACGCCGGGAGGTCCGCTACGTCATCCGTCGCCAATTCCGCAGGCCGCAAGAAAGGAACCTGCGCACCGAATTCCCGGCCCACGGCCGCGATCTCTTCGTCGTCGGTCGAGACGACGACACGGCCCACGGTTTGAGCCTGCAGGCCCGCGGCGATGGAATACGCCATCAGAGGGTAGCCTGCGAAGCTGCGGATGTTCTTGCGCGGGATCCCCTTTGAGCCACCGCGCGCCGGGATGAGGGCCAGGACTTCAGTCATTGGGTGTGTGCAAACTCACCAGGCGGTCCAGCCGCCGTCGACAACCAGGTTGGCGCCCGTCATATAGGAAGAGGCATCGGATGCAAGAAAGAGCAGGGCGCCGCTCATCTCGTCAACGCGTGCCATGCGGCCAAGTATTGTGCGGGATGAGTAGTTGCGGACGAAATAAGCCTCATGATCATTGAAGACTCCCCCCGGTGTCAGCGCGTTGACGCGGATCTCCGTTCCAGCGTAGTAGGCAGCCAGATACTTCGTGAAACCCAGGACGCCTGCCTTGGTTACCGTGTAGTAGACGGGCTTGTAGCCAACGCGTTTGCCATCCTTGACATACAACCGTTGATCCGGGCCGTTCATCCCGTACGTGGAGCAAATATTGATGATGCAGCCGCGTCCGCCCCGATTCAACATGGGCTTCACGCAAGCCTGCGTCATGAGAAAAGTTCCCGTGAGGTTGACCCGGAGGGCCGCATTCCACTGGTCGAGGGGGTAGTCCTCAAAGCCTCCCGGTGCGATGCCATTCTTCAACGCGTCGGCATCGAACTTCGGATCGAGTGCAGCCGAATTCACCAGGATGTCGATGCGCCCGAATTCTGCAAGAATACGATTGACTGTTTCGTCGATGGAGTTGACGTCGCCAATATCGCATACAAATGGCTGGGCTCGATAACCGGCCTGCGAGACCCCGTCCGAGGCCCGGCGGCAGGCAGTCTCATCCACGTCGACGACCGCGACTGCAGCACCGGCTTCCGCCAATGTCCTGCAGAACTCGGTTCCGAGCAGACCCCCGCCACCCGTGACGAGCGCCGTGCGCCCCTGAAGGTCGAACTTTTCCTGGATCTTCATGTCCCCTTTCAGGGAGCTGCGCCGAATATCTCTGCCCCGCCGGACTTGTGCACAAGCTGCAGCCCGTGACTCAGCGCCGCGGCGTCCTCTGCCGGCGTATCGCCGCCGCTAAAGAGCGCCAGGACAGCCTTTCCGACGCGGACATCGGATTGCATCACCGCCAGGCCCCGCTCGAAGCCTGCTCGCTGTGCAGCCGTTACGGGATCCACTCTATCCGGCAATACATAGCCCGCCGTATCCGTGTACAGATAGACCGCGCCCGGCTCATTAGTATAGATCATGACCTCGGCCGGGAGCTCACGCAGGAAGACCATCGCCTGCGAATCGTACCACCGGAATGAGGCGTAGCCCTGTCCGCCCTTCATGAGCTCACCCAGGGCGCGCACTTGACCGTAGGTTGAGAAGGCAAGGATCGCCATGGCCAGCACGATGACCAGCTCACGCCGCCTGGTCCAAGCCCACGCACCGAGTGCGGTCATGAGGATCAGCAGGCAGATGTATGTCGGGGCAAGGATGCGCAGTTTGAACTTGGTTGAGGCGTCGAACAAGGACATGGCAACCAGGATCGACGCGAGGTAGCAGAAGACGTACAGTGCGCCGAGCAGGGACAACACCTCCCTTCCAGGCTGGCCCGGCGAGACGTAGCCTCGTCTGAGCCGGAGGATCATCCAGGTCAGGATCACGCCCAGAATCGCCACGATGATGATAAGCAAGAATCCTGGGATTCGGAAAAGTGCCTGCCGCCATGCCTCCACCGGCATGAGGAATCCGGAGACCGTTCGCAGAGCAGTGTCGAAGTTGCTCTCCGTGATTGGGTGCCAGACCAGGATGCGATTCGTCGCAGTGCCGCCGGCCCACGCATTGCGCAAGGCCCAGCCGCCGATCCACGGCAGCAGACTGGCGGCGAAGGTGGCGAGGCTGACCGAGCGCCGGCGCCAGCCCTGATGCACGACCAGGAGCGCGACTACAAAGGTCGCAGCCAGCGCCAACGCGGCGTAGCGCGTGAGGTACGCCATGCCCACCAGCGAGCCGCAGGCAATCAGCCACAGCCAGTGTGCATCGCGCTCATGATAGAGGTCGAACATCCAGAAGGAAAGCAGACCGAGGAAGATGAAAAGCGGTTCGCTAAGCGCCGAGGCATGCAGGCGTAGGAGCGAGTCGTTGAGCACGAACGCGGCGGCGAGCACCAAACCCGCGGGAAGAGATCGGGTCATACGCCAGCCCAGAATTCCGAGCAGTGTCGAGTTGAGACCGAACAGCAGCGCGCCCAGGAAGCGTGCACCCCGAAGCGGGTCGAGCCCAAACCACCCGAGGAATACCAGGACCGAGGGATAGGCTGGCGGGAAATGCGTCACGGGGCCGTTGCTTGCCAGCCAGGCCTCGCGATAGCCGTTTCCCGCAAGCATGCTCCGAGCGCCCGCAATGTAGGCGATTGAATCGTCAGAGAGCGTCAGACCCTCAGGCGTGGCGCGCAAGACAAGCGTCAGCGCGACGACAGCCAAAATGGCGAGCAGCGCAACGGATATCAGGCGGGCACTCAGCCGAATGACCATAAGGATAGGGGCCGTAGTGGCCCTGCCGGGCGACTCCCCGGACGTTCAATCAGTTCTGATTCAGGAAGCCCTGCGCTTCCAGATATTCGACGACCCTGCGGGCATTCTCTTCAGGCGTCGCGCCGTACCCCTTGAGGGTGATCTCGGGTTCGACTGGCGGTTCATACGGATCGTCCACGCCCGTGAAGCCCATGGGGTGTCCATCCGCCATGGCCTGGCGCGCCTTGATGTACAGACCTTTCACGTCACGTTGTTCACAAAGCTCCACAGGCGTATCCATGTACGCCATGATGAAGTTTTCGCCCACCACGCGGCGGGCTTCGTTGCGCGCCGAGCGGTACGGGCTGATGGCTGCACAGATGACCGCACCGCCGGCGTGGACGATCTCGCCGGCGACGAAGCCGATGCGCAGGATGTTGGTGTCCCGATCTTCCTTGCTGAAGCCCAGGCCCTTGGATAGGTGCGTGCGGACCACATCACCATCAAGAATGGCCACCTCGCGTCCGCGCTCCAAGAGCAGAGAGGTCAGGACCTGGGTCGTGGCAGACTTGCCCGAGCCGCTTAACCCAGTGAACCAGACACAGAAGCCCTGCTTATGACGCGGCGGGTACATCTCACGCAGGATCTCGGCGGTCTCGGGCCGCGTGAACCATTCGGGCAACAACATCCCCTTGGCCAGATAGTCGTCGCGCACCTGCGTCCCGGAGATGCTCAGTGTGCGAGCGCCCGCTGGCACATCGCTGCCTTCGACGTACCGATCCTCATCCGGCAGATAAACGAGTTCCTCAAAAGGCACCATCTTGACGCCCACTTCATGTTCGTATTTTTTCATTTCCTCCTGGGCGTTGTAGGGACCGTAGAAAGCCCTACCCGTCGAATCCTTCCCGGGCCCGGCGTGGTCGCGTCCCACAATGAAATGATTGGCGCCGTGATTCCGGCGGACGATTGCGTGCAGCAGCGCTTCTTTGGGCCCGGCCATGCGCATCGCCAGGGGCAAAAGGCTGAGGACCGTGCTCTGCCTGTCGTAGTAAGTGTCGACCAGTGCCTTGTAGATGCGGACACGCGTATAGTGATCCACATCCCCGGGCTTGGTCATGCCGACGACCGGATGGATGATCAGGGAGCCGCCCACTTGGGCAGCGGCACGCTTGGCGAGTTCCTCGTGGATGCGGTGAAGAGGATTGCGGGTCTGGAACGCGACCACGTTATCGTGGCCCATCCCCTCCAGCAGCGTGCGCACCTGCACTGGCGTCCGGCGCAGATCCACAAAGTCATGGTATGTCGGAAGGTTAACAACCTGGATCGGGCCGCTGACGCAGACCTTGTTCCAGCGAGCCATCTCGGAGACCATCGGATGCTTGGCGTCCGTCGAACCATAGGCCAGCGCGCCCTCGGTCTCCGCGTCCCAGTGATAGACCTCCTCCAGCCGCATCACCGCCATGACCTCGTTGTTGGCGTTGCGCAGGACGAGTTCTTCCCCGACGGTGGGAAGTTCCTTCGGATCAGCGGTAAGGGTGATGGGCAGCGGGAAGAGCATGCCATCGCTCAGGCGCATTTCGTGCAGCACCCGTTCGTAGTCGGCCTTGCTCATGAAGCGGTCTAGCGGCGAAAAGGCGCCGGTGGCCAGCAGCTCGAGATCGCACAGATTCCGCATACTGATCTTGATGGATGGTAACTGGGGCGCGCGGCGAAGCACCTCGTCACGCGCTCCTCCCGTCAGCATCAGATCCACGAGCTTTCCCCCATACGGTGCCAGCAATTTTGCTTTTGCCATGCAATGCTCCCTTGAAGGTGGATGGGGCTTGGCCCCTTGGATGAACGGCGGGGCGGGAAATCCCCCCGCAGGGGCCGCGAACACAGTCGCCTGTAAGCGCGAGGCGCTATTATACTTCAAAATTCAGATGATGAATTTTAGACCGAGGAGGTCGCCGTCCAGCCCTAAGTCGGTGCCGCGCGTGGCCTCCGACCCCCCCTGTTATAATGCCTGCGCCATGAATCTCAGACAGATCCGGAACGTGCTTTTCAGCGTCCTGGTACTTGGTTTCCTATACTATGCCTGGAGGTACATCCTGGCAACCAGCTTCATCATCGATGGCACCAGGTACTACGTGCTGTTCGATGATGCCATGATCTCGATGCGCTACGCCTACAATTTTGTGCACGGGAACGGATTGGTCTGGAACGTCGGCGAGCGGGTGCAAGGGTTCACAAATCCCCTGTGGGTATTCTACATGGCGCTGCTTCACCTGCTTCCAATCCCACAAGCCCAGCTGGGCATGGCTGTACAGGTGACCGGGGCGGCGCTGCTAGCGGCGACGCTTTACTTTGTGCGCCGCATCGTCGAGAATGCGACAGGCGATCTGCCGGCAATGCTGGGTGCCGTCGCCCTCACTGCGTTCTATGCTCCACTCAACTCGTACGGCCTCCTGGGGATGGAGGTCAGCGCGCTGGCGCTCATCCTCTCGGCCAGTGTATGGCTTGTCCTTAAGAACGGGGCGGACCGTTTCACGCCGTGGGTCTACGTCATGCTGGCGCTGGGGACGCTCCTGCGCTCGGACATGGCCGTCCCCTACGTGATTATCGTGTCGGCCATGTGCCTCATCCAGAGACGGCACCGCGCACGGCACCTGGCCTGGGGGCTTGGGCTGCTCGCCCTCTCGCTTGGCGGCCAGGGGCTGGCTTCGTTGCTCTACTTTGGTGATTGGCTTCCCAACACCTACTACCTGAAGCTTGAGGGCTGGCCGCTTGCGCTGCGCATCCTGCGCGGCATGTATGCGCTGGCGTGGTTCGTCTACTACTCCAACTGGATTCTCTTCTTCCTTCCCCTGACACTGCTTTTCTTCCACCGAGACTGGAGAGTGATCCTGCCCATCGCTCTCATCCTTGGGCAGCTGGCATACAGCGTGTACGTCGGCGGGGATGCGTGGGAACACCACGGAGGCGCCAATCGATACATCTGCATCGCCATGCCGCTGTTCTTCGCGCTCCTGGGGGTGAGCGTGGAAGAGCTGCGCCAGCGCGCGGCGGCGCTCGTCGGCGGCACCCGGCCGGCAGAGCTGGGCTCGCGCGTGGCATGGGCGGCGTGCTTTGTTCTCGCCCTGTTGAACTTCAACCTTCTGATGGGAGACTGGAAATCGATCGAGCGCTGGAAGCTGGCACGCCGGCCGGACTACGTGGCGGGCAGCGACACGAATCTCTCGATCGCGCTCGCGCTGCGCGACACCACGACCTCCGAGGCGACGATCGCTGTGCTGGGCGCGGGCACCATTCCGTACCTGCTGCCCGACAATCGTGTCCTGGATATCCTGGGGAAAACAGATCCGGTGATCGCGCACGGGCCCGTACGCACACCGATGAGCATCGCGGACGTGCCCGATATGCGCCCGGGCCACATGAAGTGGGACTATGCCCGGACCTTCGGGCAACTGAAGCCGGACGTCATCGTCTCCCTCTGGCCCGGGACGGAGGAGGAAGCCGCGCCTTACCTCGAGCAGTATGTAGTGGGGGTGATTGCGCCGCGCATCCGGGTATACCTGCGCCAGGGGTCGCCGAATATCCTCTGGGAAAAGGTCACGATCTCAGGCTGACCCTGCGCCCCGAACTATTGGAGGCCCGGATCGCGGCGATGAGCCGCATGACTCGCATCCCATCATCCAGCGTGCAGGCTGGCTCTGCTTCGCCCCTCACCACAGCCAGGAAATGCCCCATTTCCTCGATGAACATCACATTGCGTTCCCAGGAATGCGGTAGAGCGAATTCCTCCCATTTCTTCGTTGCCACATCGTAGAAGCGCGTCGTCCCGGCTAACAAGTCGCACAGCAGGCTGCCGTGAGTCCCGCAGATCTCGACCCGGTGCGAGGCCGGCTGCTGAGCATAGTCGAGGTGCAGGCTGCCGAGGCATCCGTCCTCGAAGCGCACGCCGATCTCGGCTGAGTCTTCGACATCCACATCGAGCTCGCTGAGCTTTCCCAGGAAGCCCCAGACCGACTCGGCCCGGCCGATCAGCCACGGCAGATAATCGAGAGAATGGCATTGCGTGAGCAGCACGCCGCCCCCCAAGTCGGCCCGAGCGGCGTAACTCTGGCGGTAGTCCTCCCACGGATGCCAGGCCGGAAGGTACTCGCCAAAGTGGACGCGCGAGGAAAGCACCTGTCCCAGGCGAGCATCGGTGATGAACTGGCGCGCTCGCACGAGACACGGATGGTATCGAAGCTGGAAGCCGACAAGCACCCTGGCATTTGTGCGCGAGACGGCGCCCTCCAGCAGCTCAAGCCGGTCAAGCGATTGTGAGATCGGCTTCTCGAGAAGAATTGTGCAGCCTGCTTCTGCAGCAGGGATGGCAATATCCAGGTGAAGGGCAGTGGGATTTGAGACGATCACGGCCGCCGGCCGATGTTTCTCCAATGCCTGAGCGAGATCGGTTTCAATGGCAAAGCCGGCCAGTTCCTCGTCAGGCAGCGTGCTGCGATGAGACCGGAGCAGAACAACGTCGTTTTCCCCCAAGGCAATGAGATTGCGCAGATGGCGGCGCCCGATGGAACCGAGTCCGGCAATCAGGAACTTTGTCATTGGATCGGCGGGCGTCATTATACCGTGCACGCGCGAATACTCATCCGTCCTGTCAGGCCGCGCTTCCGCTTTCGAGTGATATCATCGGTGTCGACCCGAAGGTGCCGAGGCAGGACCTCACCCTCCTCTGCCTGAGGCCTGCCGGCCTTAGTCAGCGGTGGCGTTACCCAATCTCTGGAGGCGCCTTCCTCATCGGAGGCAGCCAGGGTAACCTGACTCGTAGTGCATTTGGCGGAGAACTGATGCAGGAGATTCGTTCACATCTGGAAAACCACAGGGGCGCCATTCTGGGCGACGTCGAACGCCTGGTACGTCTTGAATCGCCCTCGAACGACCGCGAGGGAATCAATCGGGCACAGGACCTGACGGCGGAATGGTTCGGATCCATGGGAGAGGTCGGCCGGCATCCGAGCGATTACGGGGACCTGCTGCACGTTCGCTTCCCCGGTGCGACCACCGATCGCATGGTCCTGCTCGCGCACGTGGACACGGTATACCCTGTGGGTTCATGGAACGCGGTGTGGCGAACTGAGGGCGAGAGGGCTCTGGGGCCCGGAGCGTACGACATGAAGGGAGGCATCGTGCAGGCCGCATGGGCGCTCCGGGCATTGCTGGCGCTTGGCCGCCGACCCGCGCGGACCATCGATCTGCTGCTCACTCCCGACGAGGAGATCGGTTCAGATGGCGCACGCCCATTGATCGAAGACCTGGCACGCGGCGCCTACGCGGTTCTCGTGCTCGAACCCCCGTACATGAATGGCGATCTGAAGATCGCGCGCAAGGGTGTTGGAGACTACACCATCCGCATCTCGGGGCGGTCCTCGCACCAGGGAGTGGAGCCCGAGAAGGGCCGGAACGCGATCGTGAGCGCGGCGCACCTGATCCGGGAGCTGATCCAATTGCAGGACCTGGAAAAGGGGACAACGCTGGGACCCAACGTGATACAAGGTGGAACCGTCTCCAACGTTGTAGCCGACGAGGTGATTCTCAAAGTGGACGTTCGCGTGTGGGATCTGGCCGAAGCAACCCGCCTGGACACGGCCATACGTTCCATCAGGCCCCTCGAGGGGACGACATACAACATCAGCGGCGGCCTGAACCGCCCACCGATGGAACCCTCCGACGGTACGATGAAACTATTGGAGAAGGCCCAAGCTGTGGCTCAGCAAATCGGATTCAACGTTGGGGCTGCGCGAGTAGGTGGCGGCTCGGATGGCAACTTCACCTCGCATCTTGCACCTACCCTGGATGGGTTTGGCGCCCTCGGCGCGAACGCGCACCAGAAGAACCTTGAGCACATCCACATCCCGAGCCTGGTACCCAGGACGGCGCTCCTGGCCGGGATGCTGATGGAAGCTTGAGGCACGGTCAATCGAGCCGACTCCAATGCGGATCCCTTCTCCGTGTCCAGCCGTAAGAATCGCATGGCCATGGCGTCTATGCTGATATGAACCAGCCACGTCAAGCCTTGTCGGTGATCGAGCCGCAGTACGTCATAGAAGGCGCTGGCGTTCTTCTGCGACGTTCCATCGCGCCCCGGGTCAGCAATGAATTCGATCCTTTTCTGCTTTTCGACCACTTTGCCTTCAACGATCCGATCGAAGGCCCGCTCCTCGGCTTCCCGATGCACCCGCATCGCGGCATCGAGACGGTAACGTACATGCTCGAGGGGGCCACTCATCACCGCGACAGCCTGGGGAACAGCGGCCTGATCGGCCCGGGCGATGTCCAATGGATGACCAGCGGCCGCGGCATCCTGCACGAGGAAATGCCCCGCCGAGGGCCGGACGGCACGATCTATGGCTTTCAGCTGTGGGTGAACCTGCCTGCCGATCTGAAGATGATGGCGCCGCGTTACCAGGAGGTCAACTCCGAGTCCATCCCCACGTATGAAAAGGGCGGTGTGAAGCTGCGCGTCGTCGCAGGCACTGCGGGGGGCGTCGCGGGGCCCGTTACGGAGATCGCAGCCGGGCCGCTATACCTGGATGCCCAGCTGGCGCCCGGCACGGAGTTCGTCCAACCTCTTCCCGCCGAACACACCGCGCTGGCGTATATCTTCGAGGGCGAAGCCGTGTTCGGCGATCAAACGCAAGGCGCCGTGCGAATGCTCAAATTCGGGCCGGGAGATCACATCCGCGTTCGCACAGAGAATACCGCAGTTCGATTCATGTTGATCGCGGGTCGGCCCTTCGGCGAGCCGATCGCCCCGTATGGCCCATTCGTCATGAATACGCGCGAGGAGATCCAGCAAGCGCTAGTGGAACTGCGGAACGGAACGTTCATCCGGGACGAACGGCCGTGATTGCTCCGGCACCGGACGTTCTGAGACGCCTGCAATAGACACCCAACCTAGAGCTGCTTCCACCAAACACCGGTACACTCCGGCAGTGTGATCAGGCTCTCACGCTGGATCCTGGCCCTCATCGCTTCACCAAAGAAGAAACCGGTCAATTCCTCGGCCAGCTCCACCGTCTCGAAACGGTAGTCGGTACGGATCCAGGTCTTGGCGAACCCGACATGGTCCAGCCAATCATAGAAGTCCTCAAGATGGGGTAATCGTTCGGGGCTTGCATTTCCGGTTCCGAGAGATTCAAACAGGATGACGCGCCCTTTCGGGCGCAATACGCGAGCGGCTTCAGTCAGCCACATGTCGACCTCGCGGCGCCAGGTGTCCGGGTGCCAGATGGCGACGTAGCTTACGCTCCAACCGGACACGATCAAGTCCGCGGTGCCAGACGCGAGCGGCAAGCGGCGGTGGTCGGCGGCAGCCGCAAGCCAGCGGTGCTTCGGGCCCAGGCGGCGAAATTCGTCGCGCGCAACCGTGAGCATGTTCGGCGAGAGATCGAAGGCCAGAAGACTCCGAGCTCTCGCCAGCATAAGCGCGGCCAATCTGCCGGTGCCGGTCCCCAGATCCAATATGTCCAGACCCTCAGGCGGAAGGATTTCCCGGATGGTTTTCAGGATATGGCCCTCGTGATCCTCGCGTGAAACGAGAGCCTCATACTCCTGGGCGTGGCGGGCATAGATTTCTTTGTGGGTGGGCATGATCCGGAGTGCTTAGAGCTTACAGTATCGCCCGCAGGACTTGGGCGACGACTTCTCTATACCGGACAAACTCCTGTTCTTCAACGGGCCAGGAGATTTCGTCGGCATGGGCCACAGGGTTCTTATTTCGGCGATCAAAGAGGTTTCGTACTCCAATGCGGACGTCGTGTGGAAGCGCCATTCGCTGCAGAAATTGGTCGACGTGGTTCGCGGTATAGGCCTTCTGCTGGACAGGGGATCTTTCTACACGATGACACACTGACTGGATTTCGTTGAGCAAGTGGTTCAGTGCGACTGAGTAGTCTCCTCGCTGCTCCGCAAAGGCCCGAAGCCGAATCTGTTCAATCACATTCGGGAATCCTGCAATCCTGAGCGTTTTCCGCTCAGGCATATCATGATAGCCGGGGTCGGTTGAATATGTGGTCTTCGCTAAGAAGACCGTGACAATGCGGGACATGGCAGGGTAGGTTCGCAATTGATCGAGCAGCTTAGTGGCGCGGAATCTGCTCTGGCAAAGGTACGTAAGTATGAAGTGCGCGTCCCGAAACGTGATCACCGATTTGCTCAGAAGGAAGCTTCTGAAACGCTTCTCCACGCCCTTGTCTAGAAGTATGAGGAGAACAATCTCACGAGTCTGCCCAACAATAAGATCGAAGTTGAAGCCCCCAAAAATGCTGCGCAAGCGTGCAAGATTCGGGCGCTTGCGGAACTCCGCCTGCACGTCGGCTTCATAGATTTCTTTGAAGACCTCGTCAGTCAGATCATCTCTTGACGCGAACGGCGATGTTCCTTTCAAGTTCTCCAACCGGCTCAAGATGCTCTGAACCCTGCGCTGCACCGAAACAGGCCGAGACCCCCCGGACGGCAAGTCATAGCCCGGCGAGACTCGCTTTAGGCTTTGCAGCAGGTCCCTTCGGTCGGGCTTCTTGTCCAGCCAATAGAGCTGCGTCTTTGCGTTCAGCCTGAGGCCTAGTTCTCGGTAGAAGCCGTCGGCGATTTCAGCAGCCAATAGGTTAGCCGCCGCCTCGCGTTCACGTCGGTTTGTCCGACGGTCGAACGAAATTGAGATGTAGATGTCATCCACATACCGAATCACCGCCCAATCCTTCACGACCTTGCCCAGGGCGGCAATCCGCTGATCCAGCGTCAGATCCCCAAACACCAAGTAAAGGAAACCCATGAAATTGGAACATACGTCATTATCGGCCTGCGGAATCCCCTTGGATGCACCTGCAAGGAAATGATAGAATGAAGCAATCTGCTCGATCGTTGTAACGTCAAAGCGAAGCTTGCGCTGGATACTTGGCTTCACTGCACTCTTGAGATGATCCAACAGAATGCGAATTGAGACATCCTCGAAATAGTTCTCAATGTCCAGTTTTATTACGATTTTCGTCGCCAGTCTTCCGCGGAGCTCCCGTCTCACGGCGCTCCGGAAGGCTAGATAGTGCTTTTTGTAGAGGACCGTGTCCGGACCTAGTCTAATGGCGCCCGTGGCTTCGTCGAAGTCCAGACGGCCACCGTAACCCGAGTGTATCTTGGGGCACTTCCTGTGATATTCCGCAAGGAATTCTTGCGCAACGCGCAATATGTATATGCAAAGCGTGTAATGAGCAATTCTGAGAGGGTACGTAAGGAAACTGTATTTCCTGATGCCGAGATTCGACTTAGGAATCGGGTAGTGATGGACCGCGAACTCGCGCCTAAGGCCGTACATCAGATTGTTGGCGATCCTGCCCTTGAAGTACGAGCGATGCCTCACCTTGGCCCGGTCGTCTTTGGCCAGTCGGGCGTAATAGATCATGCTTAGGGTATTGAAATGCCTATTGACGCGCTTCAGGGAAAGCTGGAAATCCAGCAATTTGATCCCCTGCTCCCAGAGGTCATGCTCAATGAAGTACCCCAAGCCCGAGCCCGACCTTGCCATTGTTCTATTGTCCCACACTCCCCCGGGCGGCCGCGGATACAATTGCATTGCAGGTGTTAACCGACCTATGACGATCAGGATTGATACATGCCAGCCTTATCCCCCACCGCACAACGCGTGCAGGACTTACTGACTGCGCGCGGATTCCCGTGCACGGTGATCGAGTTCA
>JAZDHO010000151.1:0-2884 GCA_043805815.1 Chloroflexota bacterium | reverse complement strand
TGCTGCCCACCGGCGCGGAAGTGACCTGCTCACCAAAGAAGAATGGCGACCTGTTCCGCGCCTGCATCGGCGGGATGGGGATGTTGGGCGTGTTCACGTCCATCACGCTCCAGATGAAGAAGATGGCTTCGGGCCTGCTCGAGGTCCACGCCTTTCCGGTGCGCAGCCTGGACGAACAGCTCACAGCCCTGCTCGACGGCGCGCCGGAGCACGATTACATCGTCGGCTGGCTGGACGCCACCGCGCGGGGGAAAGGCCTGGGGCGCGGCCAGATCCACGCCGCCGACTACCTGCACGAGGGCGATGATCCCGACGCCAAAAAAACCATGACGGTCGAGTACCAGACCCTGCCGGCAGCCATGTTCGGCGTCTTCCCCAAATCAATCATTCATTACTTCATGGCCCCCTTCATGAACAATTTGGGCGCGTGGGCGGTCAATACGGCCAAGTACATCATGGGACTGCGCCAGGGACATTACAACCAATCGCATGCCGCTTTCCACTTCCTGCTCGATTACGTCCCGGACTGGGAGCTGGCTTATGGACGAAACGGCCTGATCCAGTACCAGTCATTCATCCCCAAAGAGACCGCCCGCGAGGCTTGGACCGAGATGCTGGAGCTATCTCACCGGCGCGGCCTGCCCTCCTACCTGGGCGTGACCAAGCGCCACCGGCCCGATAACTTCCTGCTGACTCACGCGGTGGATGGCTACTCGTTGGCGCTGGATTTCAAAGTGACGGAAGGAAATCGCTCCAAAATGGCGCAGATGCTCCAAGATTTCGACCACATCACGCTGGAGGCCGGCGGGCGCTTCTACTTTGCCAAGAACAGCGAGACGACGCCAGAGACCGCCGTCCGCTTCCTGGGCGAGGAGACGGTGAGAAAGTTCCGCGCCATGAAAAAGCGCTGCGATCCGCATAATCTGCTTGAATCGGATTTGTATCGGCGGGTGTTTGGATGATATTCGATTTGACTTTTTCGAAGAAACTCAGTACACTATTGGAAAATCTTTTGTGTCGTTGAGGAGGAATCATGGCTGCTCAATTTCAACTCGTCATGCGCTCCGGCCCGAGCGTGGGCAAGGTTTTTCCGCTAGAGGCAACCGAGATCAGCATCGGCCGCGAGATGGGCAATGTCATCGTCATCAGCGACGCCGAGGTGTCCCGCAGACACTCCAAGCTGACCTGGCTGGGCGCAGGCTATTTTATCGAGGATGCCGGCTCGACCAATGGAACGTTTGTCAACAACCAGCGGATCAGCGCGCCGCACGCCTTGAAAGCGGGCGACCTGGTTTCGCTGAGCGAGAACATCACCCTGGCCTTCGAGGCGACCGGCGATCCGAATGCGACCGTGATCTCGTCCTCGTCTCGCGCGGTAAGAACCTTTGTGGCGGCCTCACAACCGACTCCACCACCCCCACCGCCTCCGGCATACGCGCAGGCTCCCATGCCCGCTTATCCCGCTTATCCCGCTCAACCGCCGATCGCTCCGCTATCTGCGCCCTCGCAGCCAGCCAGGAAAAGCTCCAAAATCTGGATCGTTCTCGTGGTGCTCCTGGTACTCCTGGTCTGCGCCTGTGTTGCCGCCTTCGCGGCGATTGACTACTTGCAATTGTGGTGCAGACCGCCCTTGAGCTTGATCACGAATATCATCTCCCCCTTGATTGGCGGCGGCATTTGCCCATAACAATATCAAAATAGCTGCCCGCAGGGCCCGCAGGTTGATAAACCCTGCGGGAAGTCTTTTATTCTCCGTCTGCAAGCACAGCCAACAAGACATTCACCCCCTTTAGAGTCCTCTCGGCTTGGTTATATTCTCCAGCGCGCAGGCTGTGGTCAGCATTGACAAGCATTGCTTCGATCAGGCGATTGTCCATGCCGCTTGGATGCCGCAGGAAGTCGGCCACAATGCCGCGTTGACTCATCGTCATATAATCCGGCAGCCAGGCAGTCATGAAATAAGCCGAAGGATCGAGGGCCTGTTGGTAACGGCGGACGGTATCGTAGAACTGCACACTCAAGCGCAAGTCGTCGCGCACGTTTGAGGGCACCGTCTGGCCTTTCAGGAATTCGAGATAGCTCCCCTCCAGCTCCGCAAACGTGATCTGAAAATGCTCCCTTAAGGCCGCATCAATAGCCTGGGAATCGCGGCCATCCGGTGTGGCATGGATGTCGCGGTAGTAGGCATCGAACGCCTCCCATCCGTAGGTCTCGACCAGATACTCCACTAGCGCAGCGGCTTCCAGGTAACCAATTTCGTGCTGTTTGGGATAGAAGTCATCAGCCAGCGTGCGCAGCGGTATATACCAGCCTAATTCGAGCAAGGCTGCGGCGCGCGAGATCAGTGGCTCAGGCTTGAAATGCCCGCCGCTCAGGTAGACCGCCAATCCCTCCTGAAAGATGGTAGGGCGCAGGTCGCCGCCTGCGAGAGAGTCGAACCAGTGCACGAATTCGTGATGCAGTACCTGCGCGGTGGCATTGCCGAGATAATCACTATCGAGGTAAGAAACGTATATCGCAATACCGGCGAATCCGCCGTTGCCCAGGACACGCGGCATGAAGACGACCGGGATTTTCTCGCTCAGACTCTCAGCCATGCGAGCGGCAAGGTCAGCAGCCTGCTCATCCGCTACATGTGCCAGGGAAGCAATGTCCCGCTCGGCAGCCGTGCCGGTGATGTAATTGAGGGCGCAGCAGTCGCTGGTCAGTACCGCCCAGTGCGCCCCCGGCTCCGGCGGCGGGACTCCGCTCTGCGGGTGCAAAGTTATGGTTTCCTGCCAGGTCGGGCCGTCGGGGAGGAGGGTGAAAGTCAGTGTTTCCACACCAGGCTGGAGGGCGTGCGTGTCCCAGGTCCACCACAGGGTCGCCTCCGTCCGCCCAGCGA
>JAZDHO010000150.1:0-3368 GCA_043805815.1 Chloroflexota bacterium | reverse complement strand
GCTCGCGCCCCAGAGCTCTACAACACGCTGCAAGCCGGTATACAAACCAATATCCCCTTTGAAGACGGGCTCAAGTTGGCTGCGCTCATGCGCGAGATACCTATTGAGCAGATCCAGACCGGCGTGATCGATGATCACATGGTCAGCTTCGGCAACGTCACGCTGGGCGGCCAGAACGCGGCGGTGCTGCTTCCCATCCCCGACAAGATCCGCGAGCTGCGGGATCGGATATTCACCACGGGTGGACCGACCAGCCCGATGGCGCAGGGGGATCCTACGGCACTGATGCAGGCAGATGGAGCGCGCGTTCAAGTCACGAACAACTCCTACACGGCGAGCCTTGACCAGCGAACGGGCAACTTCCTTCTGTCGCAGGGCATGCAGGTGACAGGCCTGGGTACGTCATCGGGGGCCTCGGACACGACGGTAGTGGTCCTGCACTCTCCCAAGCTTTACACTCTGAGATACTTGATCAATCCCCTGGGGATGATCGCAACGAGCCATCAGATCCAATTCAGGCCGGATGCTGCATCGCCGGTCGATATAGAGATCCTGCTTGGAAACGACTGGGCGGGCAGACTGCCGCCAGGCTACTAGTTGGCGGCCGACGCGCTGCCGACGCACCATCGAGAGATGCGTGACTCGGGCACGACGCGACAGTGACGGGTCTTTCTATTCTATCCTGGCCGTCGACGGGGAGCGGAATCCGAAAGGCAGAGCGAAGCGGCCGTGGTCTCAGGGCGCTTCATATGTCAGCTGCAACCCACCCACATAGGTGCGTCCTCCGGCGCCAGTGCAGACCGGGGCGGACAGGCCTGAGACCGGAAGACCCAGGCGCGCAACCTGCAAGGAGTAGCTCGTGCCGGCCTGCATGCTGTAGTCGGCGTAGCCATCGCTGATCTCGGGCTGCAGGCCTGTGAAGAAGCGCTCCTCACCCTGGTTCCACGTGATGGTGATCTCAATGCCCGGCAGCGGCTGCCTGCTATCGTCGAGGACCGTGACCTGCAGCAGGCCCTCCGGGAGAGCCGGGTCGCAGACGTCTTCCTGATTCACCACCTGAAACGGCGCGCTGGGCGACGGATTGGGGGTGCGAGAGGGCACCGCAGCTGGCGAGGTTGCGTCGGCGCTGGGCGAGGCGGCGAGCGCCGCGGCGGCGGACGTCAAGTCGGGGGAGGCGCTCGGTACCGGGATCGACGACGGCGCCGCAGCGAGAGTTTGAGTTGGCGTTGAGGACGGAATGCTGGAGGCGCCGGCCTGCAGGTCCGAGGCGAGCCTGGCTAGATCCTGCGCGTGCCCGAACGACTGACCAGCAGCGAGCGCCCGCTGGGCCTGGGCACTGAGGGCTTGTACCGTGTCGGCATCTCCCAGCAGTGCCAGGCGCACCCTGGCGCGCTCGAGATCGCCCGTGGCGGCGTAGGCGGAGGCGATCGCGCTGCGAAACTCATCCTTGAAGTCAGACCGTAGCGAATCTGGTGCCGTGCTGGCGTGGGGGGCCGGCGCCGCCACCCAGGCGTACGCGAGGCCGACCACAAGGCCAAGTATGATGGCGGCCAGCCAGTCCCAAGGGAAACGCTTCACGGCGCGGTCCTGACGGGTGTGGACGGCGACGAGAGCGCCTGCATAGCGCGATTCAGTTCGTGGAGCAGCTCAAGGTCCTGACGCGCGTAGGAGGAGACCTGCGCGAAGCTGATCGCCTCTTCACAGAGTGCGGCTGGCGATTGACCGCCGAGAACCGAGAGCTGACGACGTGCGGCCTCTGGATCGCGGTGCGCATGGAAACGTTCTGCCACCATGAGCACATAGTCCGTCCGATAGTCGGCCCGCAACGACGCCGGTATCGTGTCCACGTATTCCACGGGGGCGATGACCCAACCGTATGCCAGACCCGCGGTAAGACCGAGGATCGCGAGCACCAGTGGGACCACCCAGCGTGACATGCTGCTATTGTGCCACAGGAGAATCGGGGTGAATAGGGAGACGCCGGGCGTGAGAACCCAGGCAGGTGGCCGGCGGCACCCTGAGGCAGATCCGTACCGTTGCTATCTTTCGATCCTGGCGGGATTTGGAAAGCTCAGCCGCGTCGGGCCTGCCCGGGCCCAGGTAGCATACACGATTGAGATACTGGTGTCAAACGATGCACGACGAGCCCTGCCCGGGTGTCCGCATTCCGAGGCAGCGCGGATCTAGCCGCGGCCCGGCCGGCACAGGAACTCTACGGCGAAGGCGCCGTGAATTCTCGTGATATAATCCCGCCCCATCGGGAAAATCGAGTCCAACGGGCCGGAGGAATAGCATGGAGATCACGACCAGGGAATTCAAGCACTGCCACCTGTTGGCCGTCGAGGGGCGCGTGGACAGCGCGAGTGCCCCGCAATTCGGTCAGAAGCTGGACGGGCTGATCGCCCTTGGAGTGTTCAAGATCGTGATCGACATGGCCAAGCTGGAATTTGTGTCCAGCGCCGGCTTCCGCGCCCTGCTTGCCGCCCAGCGGCAGTGCAAACGTTACAATCGGGGCGAGGTCTTGCTGGCCTCCGTTCCCGTTCGAATCCGCGAGGCACTTGAGCTGGCAGGCTTCACGGAGCTCTTCAGGATCTTCCCGGAGCCTCTGGAGGCCGTCGGAAGCTTCTAATCCACGGCCAGGGCCCGGAATTGCAATGTGAATGGAGGCCGCCCCGTCTCGCGTGAGGCGGCCTTTGATTGTGGATGTCGACTAGAAAATTCTCCGCCAATTTCGAAAACCTTGACGAGATCCGTGAGCATGTCGGCTCTCTGGCGCGCGCGGCTGGCTTCAGTGAACGGACAGTGTATTCGGTTCAGCTCGCGGCGGACGAGGCGGCCTCCAACATCATTGAGCATGCCTATGGGGGTCGCGCGGACAGATCTTTCATGCTGCGCTGCGAGTACGCAAACGAACGCTTGATCATGACCTTTCTTGACCGGGGTAAGTCCTTCGATTTTTTCAGGGCGGCCACGCCGGACATCACCGCTGACCTCTCGAAACGCAAGATCGGGGGACTGGGCATCTTCCTGGTGCACAAGCTGATGGATGAGGTCGACTACAGGGTGACAGGATCGGGGAACTACCTGACGCTGATCAAGCGGAAGGAGTGACATGCGCTCCAAGAAGCGCGCCGTCGGTCTCTCGGACTGGCGTGCGATCGCGAGTCTGGGGGAACAGCTCGTCAGCGCCAACTCACTGAAGGCACAGCATGAGCGAATAGTCAGCCTGACCGCCCAGGTGGTGCGGGGCAACGTCGGCGTCTGGCTGCACGAGGAGCTGTTCCGACTGCCGGATCGCAAGGAACTGCGCAGTTTTCCACGCTGGCCGCGGAGCGAAGGGATGCTGCGCGCCTTCTCAAGGCGCAAGA